>JAICHC010000487.1 GCA_025922795.1 Candidatus Binatia bacterium
CGGACGCGGCACGCTCGTTCGGGCAATACGGTGTGCTGCCGCAACGATAAACGCGTCGATCATGAAGGGAGAGAACATAGTGAGACGGATAAAAATGTTTCTAGCAGGTTTACTTCTGACGGGTTTGGCCGTCGGGGTCGAGAGTTCAGGCGCCGCAGCAGCCCCGACGACACGAACCGATTCGGGTGGTGGTGTCACCGTGAAGGTGACGCCGGTCGGTTTGAAGGCGAGTGGGGCTCTGCGCTTCGAGGTTGTTCTGGATACGCACTCAGTCGATCTGGATGCTTACGACCTGAAAAGGCTGGTCGTCCTGCGCGATCGCGCGGGGAACGTTTATCACCCGACCAGCGTCGAGAGCAAAGGGAGCGGACATCACCGTTCGGCAACGGTGATCTTTCCGACGCCCTCAAACAACACCAAGCACGTCGAGCTGGTGATCCAGGGGGTCGCCGGCATCAAGGAGCGCGTCTTTCAGTGGGAATTGGAGTAGAAACGGGACTTCGATAGCCGATTGCAGCCCGGGCGCAAAGCATGTGTCACATACTTTTACTGCTGCCGATCGTTGCTCTTCCGGTGTTTGTACTGCTCCCCTGGCAAGAAGCGTTGCTCGTTTACATCGGCGTTACAGCCCTATCGGGCGTGCTTTACCTCCTGATGTGGCGGGACGTTCGTCGCCCTCCGAGCACCGGCATCGCGGGAATGATGGGCGGCATTGGAACGGTATTTCAACTCGATAGAGGGAAGGCGAAGGTGTTTTACCACGGTGAGATCTGGGACGCTGTGAGCAAAGAGGCGATCACCCCTGGCGAAGAAGTAGAGATCGTTGGCTTCGACGAGATGAAGCTTTTCGTGCGGCGAAAGATTTGATTTGTTCAAAATAACGAAACCGAGGCAACTGTGGCTGGTTCTTGCCATGGTGATTTTCGTGATCGGCTTGGTCGCCGGCGGGCGCTATCTGATCCAGCAGCGCTTAGTTCAGCAAATCAGCGTGACGGTTCCAAAGCTCTCACCGGAAACAATGGCGGGAAAGGCGGTGTTTGTGGCTCAGTGTGCCGGCTGTCACGGTCGAAATGCGGTGGGAAGCGATAAAGGCCCATCGCTTATCGATCCGATTTATCGTCCCGCTCACCATGGCGATTTTTCATTCGTGCGAGCCGTCACGTTGGGTGTGCCGCAGCATCATTGGCTCTTCGGCGCGATGCCGGCGCAACCGCAGGTGACCCGGGAACAGATCGATCAGATCGTGACTTATATTCGAGAGATCCAAAGAGCTAACGGAATCAGTTAAAGATTACAAACTCAAAAGGCCGGAACGTCGGCACGTTTACGGCTGTTGCCCGATCCGAGGGAACCAAAAATGAAGCGGAATCCAATCATGTCGAGAGCTATTGTTTATGGAGTTGTTGGGATGGCGAGCCTTTTGGGGATTTACTTTGCGATCCTGGCGGCGGTTTCGGGTTGGGAGTTCACGCTCAGCCAGTTTTTCGATTTTTGGTATTTCATCATTTCTCTCGCTGCCGGGTTCGGTATTCAGATCGGGCTTTACAGTTATCTGCGTAACGCGGTCCGGAGCATGGACATGTCGGGAAAAGTTGTTGCGGTGTCGGGGACGACTTCGACTGCGGCCATGATTTCCTGTTGCGCGCATTACTTGACCAACATTCTCCCGGTCATCGGTGCGGCCGGCGCGGTCGCTCTCGTGGCTCAATATCAGATCGAACTGTTCTGGTTTGGACTGGCCTCCAATTTGGCGGGAATTATGTATATGACGACCAGGGTTGTAAAATTTTCGCACGCTCATGCGCTGCGGTAATGGGAAGGAGTTGGAGATCCGCCGGATGAAGTCGAAACAGCGCTGGGGGTTGATCGAGGAGCAAACGGGACTTTAATGAAAGGAGATGAAACATGGATTTAGCGGTTTGGGGGAGTCAAGGATTTCAGAATTGGTGGCTGAGGGTACCATGGACACAGGGAGGACCCTACGACTGGGGAGGCCACCCGATGATGTGGGGCGCATGGGGTTTCGGCATGATGATTATGATGATTCTTTTTTGGGCATTGATCATTGTGGCAGTCGTCGTGGGCATTCGCTGGTTGGTCGGACAGGGAAAAGAATCCCGGCCAGACTCCGCCCTGGAGATTTTGCGCCAGCGCTACGCGCGTGGCGAGATCAACAAAGACGAATTCGAAGCGAGGAAAAGAGACCTGAGTTGATTCTTTAAATGAGTTTGCGAGGGGGACAAAGTGATGGCTCAAGGAAAACACTCCAATTCAAATGGGGGTTTGTGGCGATCTAGAAACGGAATCGTCCTGGTCGGATTTCTCGCGATCGCAGCCTATTTTCTCTGGACCGAGCATAGGGCGCATGTCGTGCAATACCTTCCGTTTCTTTTGCTCTTGCTGTGCCCGCTTTTACACTTTTTTCACGGCGGGCACGGAGGACATGGGGGTGGTGATGGGGACGGCGAGGGAGGCGACCGAAAATGACAAACGAACCGGCGTACGGCCTGTGGTCTCTAGTCGTGATCAATTCCTTGATCTTCATCATCTTCGCCTTTAGCTTTTCAAAACCGCAGACGAAGCGGGACTGGCGCTCCTTCAGCGCGTTTTCAGATTTTATTGTGGCCCTCTTCGTCGAGATGTATGGATTTCCGCTGACGATCTATTTGATTTCCGGCTGGGTGCTGCAGCGATACCCGAATCTCGATTTGTTTTCCCACGACGCCGGCCATCTGTGGAACACGCTGCTGGGCTGGGATATCAACCCCCCACTTCGATCCGTTACATATTCTCAGCAACGTGTTGATCTTCGGCGGATTCATTCTTCTGTCGGCGGCATGGAAAGTGCTTTATGAGGCTCAGAAGACGCATACATTGGCGACGACAGGCCCGTATGCACACGTGCGGCATCCGCAATACGTCGGCTTTATTTTAATCATGCTCGGCTTTTTGTTTCAGTGGCCGACACTGATTACTTTGATCATGTTTCCCATTCTTGTCACCATGTACGTCAAGCTCGCGCGCCGCGAAGAGCGCGAGGTCGTGGAGGAGTTCGGGGACGACTACCGGCGCTATTCGGATCGGACGCCGGCGTATATTCCACGAATCGGCACCGCCCAGCGCGTGAGAGAAGCTTAGTCGTTTCGGACAAACATAATTGAAGGAGGTAAGGAGAATGAAAAGGACGAAACTTATTGCTGTCATGGCCGCCGTCATTTTTGTGGCAGGCTCGAGTGGATATTTGCTTGCGCAGCCCATGCAGGGACAACCGATGATGCAGCCGCCGGCGCAACAGAGTCCTGCTGCGGAGAGCGGCGAAAAGTCCCAGCAGCGTGAGCCGGGAACGGGAAGCGAGATGAGGCCGCCTTACGGTATGGGACCCGGTGGAGGATACGGACCGGGATACGGCACGGGGCCGTGGATGATGGGCCCGGGGTACGGAATGGGTCCTGGGATGATGGGGCAGGGGATGGGAATGATGGGCGGCGGCATGATGGGCCCAGGGATGGGCATGGGCGGCGGTTTCGGGCCGGGTATGGGAATGATGGGCTCGATGATGAGTTCGATAATGGGATCGCCGCAAATGATGGGACTCATGATGTCCATGCACGGCGACATGATGGCTCTAATGGGTCGAATGATACAGCGCTACGGCGGCGAGCAGAGTCCGGAGGCGCAGCAGAAAATGCGCACGGAAATGCTACG
>JAICHC010000488.1 GCA_025922795.1 Candidatus Binatia bacterium
GAAGGTAACGCCAAGCGACTACTGAGAATCAAATAACCCCGAGTGCATCGACGTTGATAAAGGCAGACGTGAAGCCGTCTGCTGTTTTAGGACACTAACGGCGCTTCATTGGCCGCCGCGGGTAGCGCGAAATTGACTGTCTTCTCCCGCCGTTCGCGCGATGCCTTCGATGACGTCGCCGTCGACGCGGCCGCTGAAGCGAGTCTCGCCGCTGGCGAAAAAAATATTTTCGCCGCGTACTCTTCCGGCAACGGGAGCGGAACCCTTCGGACCTTTCAAGGTGCCGGAAAACGTCTGATAGGCCTGCTTCAAAGTCAGCACGCCCTGGGACATTTTCCAAATACCTGAGACCTTCGCCGGCACAATCCACAATCGCGCCAGACACCACCGCTCGCAGTCACCGCCGATCGTCGCGGTCCTATCGGCGTTCCAGTCGCCGATGCCGAAAGTATTTGCGACGATGCGCGTTCCTGGCTTGAGGCCGAGTAGCTTGGGACGCAGCCGGATATTCATCTCCGGCGTCAAAAAAAGCGTGATCACGGTGGCTTTGGCAAAGTCACTGGCAAAAACGTCGCCCTGCACGAATGTTGCTCTGTCGCTCACTCCCTCTTTCGCCGCATTGCGCTTGGAAAGCTCGACCAGCGCAGCGTCGTACTCGATGCCGTGTGCGCGTGCGCCTCGTTTGGCGGCGGCGATGACGGTACGGCCATCGCCGGAGCCAAGATCGATAACGAAATCCTGCGGTGTCAGGGCAGCCATGTCGAGCAGTTTCTCGACCATCGCCGACGGGCTCGGAACCCACACGACGTCTTTACCGGGCTGGCCGGGTTTGGGCACATACTCGCCCGCCGATGCCGCCGCCGCAAGATAAAAATAAACGAGCGAGAAAAGTGATAGAAAACAAATTCGGTCGTTCTTCTCTATTGCGCTAACGGCTGTTTCACTCCTCACGTTTTACTCCTCACGCTCTCTATATACTAAGTTCGTTAGTTAGTAGAGCTACTGGGACGAAGGGGCGAGTCGTGGAAAGCGCAGGCACCAGGACTCGAAGGACGCTTTCGCACCGCGCCCAAAATAAGCACTCGGGGCGTGGCTCGGGTGGTGGCCGATGACCCACAGACGCTTTGCCTGGGCTTGGAACGAGTCGTCCCTTCGTGTCCTACAAACCCTGTTGTCTAGATACTTATGAACTCTTTAATAACTACTTATCAGCCCGGCTTGCCTTCCAATCGCCGCCGGAGCTAATTGTCCCCGCCATCGAATTGCCGCTGACTCGGCCGTGATAGACCGAACCGGCGGCGTTGAACGTGATCTGATCGCCTTTGAGTTTTCCATTGGCGAGCTGCACGGTTTTGCCGGCGCGCGTCAGCGAGCCGGATATCATCTGGTAGGTTTGCGTCAAAGCCAGCTCGCCATCGTCCAGCTGCCAGTTTCCCTCGACCTTGGCAGGGACGATCCAAAGATACGCCGTGCAGTAAGAAGCGCAGCCCTCTTTGACCATCACCGTATCGTCTGCCTTCCAATCACCCATCGTGAAGGAGTTCGAAACGACCCTCGTGCCAGGCTTGAGATTCAAAATCTTTGGACGAAGTCTGATATTGATATCGGGCAGCAAAAACATCGTGATCACCGTCGCTTTCGAGAAATCGCTCTCGAACAGATCCGCTTTAACGAAGCTCGCCCGGTCGCCGACTCCGGCTTTTGCTGCGTTGCGCTTGGACAATTCGACCATGTCGGGATTGTATTCGATACCGAGGGCCCGGATGCCGCGGCGCGCCGCAGTGATTACGGTTCGGCCATCGCCCGAGCCGAGATCAATGAGATAATCCTTCGGTGTCACCTTTGCGATATCGAGCATCTTGTCCACCAGCGCTTGCGGCGTCGGCACCCAGATCACGTCCTTGCCTTCCTGACCGACTTGCGGCTGATAGTCGTCCTTTCCTGACTGAGCTTGCGCGCAGGCGCCGGCGATCAACACGGAAAAAGCTAGCGCGAGTAATGAGCGATGAACTTTAAATGCAGCCATGAAACCTCCCACTCATGATGTCGGTATTAGCCAAAGACTCGCACGCAGCTTGAAAATTGTCCAGGCGCGCCCATGCCGGCGTCCCGAGCCGCTCCTTGGTTTGCCTCTCACCTTGGTTCGGTGATACAGACAAACGAGCGAACTGCACGACATCCCGAGCCCGTTATCCAGTCACTAACCGCAAATACCTTGGGAGGCAAGTTTCATGCGGCAGAGATCCGACTATCCGACGTTTGCTGATGCCGAGATCGACCAGCGGCATCAATCGGTCTACGGTTTGATGGAGCAAGAAGGAGTCGATGCGCTGCTGGTGTACGGCAGCGGACGCTACGCTTCGGACATTTACTGGCTCAGCGACTGGCCGAGCAGCCGCGAGGCCTACCTGCTCATGCAGACCGGCAAGGAACCGGTCGTTTTGATGCAGCTCTTCAATCACTATCCCATGGCGCGAGTGATGTCCGCAATCAAAGACGTCCGCTGGGCCGGTGCCAATACGACCCGCAGCCTCATCGACTTGATGCGTGAGCGCGGCTTGGAGTCGAAAAAGATCGGGCTGGTCGGCGCGATCTCATACCAGGTCTACAACCGGCTGCGCGAAAAATATCCCGCTGCGTCTTTCGTCGATCTCGGCGGCAAACTGCGCATGATGCGGACGGTAAAAAGCACCGCAGAAATTGAGCGCATACATCTGGCCTCGCAGCTCACGGACCGGTCAATTCAAGCGCTGGCCGAAGGTTTGAGAGAAGGTATGCGCGAAGATGAGATCCCGGCCATTATCGAACCCGTCTATCTCAAAGCCGGCGGTTATGCCGGCATTCATTTCATGAGCAGCATGCCGATGCGCGATCCCGACTTCCCCGTGCCCTCGCAATTTCACTCCAGCCGCAAGCTAAAGAAGGGCGACGCATTGATTACCGAGATCAGCGGCGCCTACTCGGGCTACAGCGGCCAGATCCACCGTACCTTCTCCATTGGCGAAGGCCCGACGCCGGAGTGGCAAAAGATACACGACGCGGCCGTGGAAGCTTTCGAAGTTTTGTGCAAAGTCATCAAAGACGGCGCCACCACGAGCGAAGCCGAAGAGGCTGGGGAAGTCATTCACCGGCGTGGTTACAGCACCTACGACGACGTGGTGCACGGCGTCAATCAGTATCCGCCGATTTTTCAGACCAAGACGCGCAAGCGCCACGATTCGGGGGAAATGGTCTTTCGCGAAAACATGGTGATCGTCATCCAGCCCAACCTGATCACCTACGACGAAAAGATGGGCCTCCAGTTCGGCGAGACTCTGGTTGTAAAAAAAACCGGCTGCGAATCGCTCAATGCCTACCCGCGCCAATGGGTGACGTGCGAAGGATAAATGGGACGTAACGAGCCCTGCTTGGCTTGGAGTGGTGATTCAAGCCACTCAATAATTCCAATTCTCATGCGCGAGCGGAGCGGCACTCAGCTCGGCTCGACGCGTGCGCCATTGTGGCAGAAATTCGCTCATCAGAGTGTTGAAGCGCTCGTTGTGGCGTCTTTCGAGCAAATGCACAAGCTCGTGCACAATGATGTATTCCAGGCACTGCACGGGCTTTTTTGCCAGCTCCAGGTTCAGCCAGATACGACCCGCCTCCGCATTGCACGCGCCCCATTTGGTTTTCATTTTTCTGATCGACCATCGCTCGGCTC
>JAICHC010000489.1 GCA_025922795.1 Candidatus Binatia bacterium
AGCACTGAATTGATCATCTAGACTCTTCCTTGCGTTCACTCGAGACGCGCGCACTTCCTGCGTGGACCTGACATTCAGCGCGTTCAAAATCGTAGTTCCAAAATATATGCCAGCTCCATCGATGACCGACTTTTGAATGCTAAGCAGTTGCAAGTATCAGACAGGCCTCAATTAAGCACGGCAACCGCCGGCTGTTCTCTGTAGAGGCGCATTTTCTCCGCATAACTGTACGTGCTTTTACACACAAAAACCGGGGAGAATCACTGACGCGACTCACCCGGTGCGCCGTGTGACAACCGGTGCGCGTTTACTTAGCGTACTTTGGTGTCAACTTAATCTTTACCCACGAATCAATGAGGAAGGAGATCTGGCGATGGAAATGCGATATCGAGTAGAGTTCTACGATCGCTAGATCAGGTAGTGAGGGTCTCTTATAACCGCTCTTCAGGCCCCGGCCTTAAGCGCTTGCCCGCCGCCCTACTCACTTCAATCTGCGCTCAAAATCGAGGCCGCGCTAGGTTATCGCAGCCGCAATGCTCCGGAAGGCCTTCTATATTTGGTGATCGTATCTATAAACTTTCTCAATAAAGCTGATGGATGTTTCGTACGCCACACAAGCAAGATCTCCAAACTCCCGTGATTCTCAGCCAGAGGGCAAAACACAACGTCTGAACCCGTCGTGTATGCGCTGTGAGGTAGGATCGTTACACCTAGTCCGGCCGCAACCAGTCCCAGCACCGTCGACGGATGGTCGGCTTCATGTCGCACGTTAAGCGCGAGGCCACTGCGCTGATAAAGGCTGATGAGGTAGTCATAGAAGACCGGGCTGCTGTCTCGTTTGAACAGGATGTATGGCTCCCCACTAAGTTGAGCGAGAAGAATGCGTCGCCGGGATGCAAGCTTATGGTTTTTGGGCACGACTACCGCCAGCGCTTGCCGGCAAATGAATTGGCTGGTCAGCTCACTATTGTGAAGCCGATGAGAACCGGAATCGTGAGGACGGACAACAAAACCCACATCGATCGTGCCGGACAGAAGTGCTGAGACCTGTTCGTCTACTGTAAGATTGAGGATTTCCAGTTGCACGTCGGGATAGCGTTCACAGAACGTCCGGATCATCGGAGGAAGCGCGGTGAGATCAGCCCACGGTTTCCATCCGACAGCTAATCGTCCCGTCTCTCCACGATGCACCCGCTGCACCATGCCTACCACGGCTTCCGCGCTGACTAGGATCGCCCGGGCTTGGACCAAAAACGATTGGCCCGCGCCGGTCAGTTCGACCCGCCGTTTCGTCCGCTGGAAAAGCATTACCCCCAAATTGTTTTCAAGCAGCTGAATCTGCTGGCTCAACGGTGGTTGCGTCATATTGAGCTTAGCGGCGGCCCTACCGAAATGAAGCTCCTCTGCAACCGCGATAAAGTAGCGAAGCTGACGCAGTTCCATGCTGCAGAATTAATACGAAGAGCAACTTAGTTTCAAACTAAAAATATATTAGACATATCAAATGAGCGACTATATACAATTCTCGCCTGTGGAACTCAGAAGCCATCCGAAAATGTGCTACCAAGGACATTGTAGCTGGCCACCCGTTTGGTCGGGCCCGGTGGGTCCAACCGGGTCCTTGCCTCGAGGTGAAGTCGGGACCTTGACTGCAATTGAAGCCGAATCCAAATACCTTTCGGCGCCGCACTGCCTCTTGGTCATTCGGTACAATGATGAGGAATACTTTGGCGCGCTGTTTTTCGATGACAGGAGCTTCGCGCAGACCGTCTGCAACATGCTGAGAAACCATCTTGGTGCGTCGATGTCGGCGCTCGGCAGTCTCGATATTCCTTGAGCAGCTAAAGCGCCACCATTGCTTGTCCCCGGCTGTGTCGCCAGGAAATTCGGCTTTGCTGTTCCGGGGCCTAAGTTCGAGTTCCACCTCGACGCCAACTTCTCGCCTTGTGCGGCTTTTTATTTCAGCTACGCGAGCGTTGACCCCGGTGCTATGCCGGGCACATTAATTCCCGGCGCTACCCAAACACCTATTACGAACCATGGTTGCATTTGTTAGTCTGATGTTGTGATTCGAACCGCCGCAAGGCGTGTTGTGTTTGCGTGGCGATAATCGAAAAAGCGACAAGGCGCAAAGTGCGAAGCCTTTGACATTGCTCTTTCTTTTCTCTCCAAAACTAAAATTCTGCCGGGCATCAGGGTTGTCAACGCTCGAGTCGGCCCGGCAATAAACCCGGCATAATGGAGGAGCTTGATGTACTACTGGATCTACCAGGATTCGCGAAGAGAATGGCGCTGGGCGCTTTACGCAGCAAACAACTCAAGAATCGCCGAATCGACCGCCGGTTATCGGGACAAGCACGAATGTGAAGCTGCTATCGATCGTGTCAAAGCATCAAGTAATGCAGCTGTGAAAGAAGGCTCGGCTCTGGGTCGAGTCGGATAAAGCCAAACGCATCGACTGACAGGAAAGGCGCCAACGGCAGCCAGCGAATAGATTCTATCTACGCATCCTAGAGTTCGTCGCGATCTTCACGAACCAGATCCGCATTGACTAAAGCGTCACCAAGTTTTTCGGCTACTATGACCGGCGTTGACCGAAGACAATAGTATTTTTTGGCAACTCATCTAAGTCGACGAATGCTTGCAGGTCGCGTCGATGTAGCCGCTTTCATCCAGTTCCTTGATAAAACTCATATCCAGAAAGCTCCGCGGATCGGCCTTGGCGGCCTTGGGATTTTTGACGGCAATCTGCTCGAGCAGTCCCGTCACTCCCTCGGGATCAACGTAGGGTTTGCAGCTCGCGGTCTTAACGAAGGCATCGTAGGTTTCCTCCATCTCCTCCGCCTTTGCAGGCAAATCAATGCGCATGTATTTGGCCATGATTTTGATGCTTTCGGCTTTGTTGATTTTGTAAAATTGTGTCGCTGCGATCATCGCTTTCAGCAATCCCCTGATGACCTCCGGATTCTGTTTGGTGTAGCTGTCTTTGGCTGAAATGGTTCCGTAAACGGTTTTAGGCCCCGATTTGATGAAGTCGAAAAGAAAATTCAACCCCAGTTTTTTTGCGTCCAAAGTGTACGGCGGATCGATGACGATCGCCGACACCGCTCCGGAAGTTAAAGCGGAAAAGCGAGTCGCCTTTCCGCCGGCAACCACGATCGTCACGTCCTTGTTCGGGTCGAGCCCCAGTTGAGAGAGGCCGAAGCGCATGGAAGTGTCATCCAGTCCTCCGAACGCGCCCACACCGACTTTTTTCCCTTTCAGTTGCTCAGCCCTTTTGATGGTAGCCGGCACAATGAGCTTATACGGCTGGCGGTTATTGGTTGCCGCGAGAATGCGCAATCCCGAGCCCTGCAGGCCACTGGCGACGATCCGAGAAGCGCCGACGCCGGCAACACTCAAATCTTCGGCGATCAAAGCATGCACCGTGGGGCCGCTGTCGATGAGAATCAGTTCGACGTCCAAACCATTCTTGGCGAACAACCCGGTATCTTTGGCGATATAGGCTACGGTGTATCCGGCGCTAAGTGCCGAAATCCCCATTCTGATTTTTTTCGTTTGCGCGCTTGCGCGAGCCGAAAACCAGGCGATCAAGATGAGCACAACGATCGCTATGACTGCAGTACGAAATCGCTCCATAGCTTTGCTCCTTACTCCTTAATGGAAGTTTGCGCTGACCAACTGGGAGCTTATCGA
>JAICHC010000490.1 GCA_025922795.1 Candidatus Binatia bacterium
CTGGTAGTTGTCGGCCGCGTCGGTGAGATTCTGTTCGAGCTTCTTGTCGATTTCCTGTGATGGCGGGGTCGGTTGTTCTCCCGGCAGCGGCGCTTCCAAATGGTCGCCCAGCAGGTTGACCATGCGGTCGTTCAAGTCGCGCACCATCTCGGCGATCTGTTGGTGCTCGCCGCGCAGATTCTTAAGCTTCAAGCGCAAAGTGCGGGAGGTGCCGATCTTCGGCCCCGAGATCGTGTCGTTGTCGAAAACCTGAAGAAAAAAGACCGCTTCGTCGCCTTCCTGCAAGGCCAGCCTGCCGAGATCCCATTTATGCTGGTCGCGCAGAATCAGACGCTTTGAATCTTCCTTGTGCAAGGTGATTTTATCCTCGCGCTCGCCGACTTTAACGACGAGAGCGATCTCGGCGATGCCAAAATCGTCGCGCGCGCCGTATTCCAGCGTTAAAATTTCATCCCCATTGATTTCCAGGTCGACGGCCGGCTGCAAAAGATCGACGGTCGGAAAACCGTCGGGTTTGACTCTCAGCTCGTAGTTGATCGGCGAGTTGCGGAAGCCATACGTGTCTTCGACCATGATCCGGTACGTTTGAGATTGAAACAGCACCAGATTCGCCTGCAATTTGCGTCCGTCGATTTTGAGCGGAATCTTCTTGCCGTCATCCATGACGATTTCGGCTTTGACCACCTCTTTGGTGGCGACTGCCTCGAGGCGCACCGTCGACCCCTTGAGCCCTTCGATGCTGCCTTGGGAAACGGAGACCGAGCCGAGCGAAGTATAGGCGGGCGGGTAGAGCACCAACTGCACGTTGGCGATTTCCGGCGGGTCAACGGCTTCGGCGCTGTAGGTGGCCGAGGTGAACGAACCGGTGAAGGCACGATAGCGCAGCGATTTTTCCAAGCGCGCAATCTTGGCGCTGAATTTACCCGCGCCGAGATTTTCCATCGGCACTTTATCGGCGCCAATGAGCTCGCCGCGCTCATTGGTTCCGCTCCAGGTCACGAGCGTTAGCGTCTCCGGTAGGGCCCCGGCGGTGGCGGCTTGGATCGTGACCGGCGCGCCGCGCACCACGCGGACGCCCTTGGGCTCGACAGCGATCGTCGTCACGCTCGGCGGCAAATGGTCGAGCGGCCGGGTCAGCATGCTGATGGTGCCGCCGACCCAGGCAGGATGAAACAGCACCATCGCCGCCACAGGCACGAGCAGGAGCGCGAGCAGACGCAAACTGCTTTTGAATCGCCGGCTATCGATCAATTCATCGATCTTGAGCGTCGCCACCTGGTTTCGCGTCGCGCGCAAAAGCGCCATGACCATCGAGGCCGAGAAACCGGGAGAATCCTTCGTTGCCGAGACTTGCGGATAGAGCTGCAGCGAGTTGATTAAATTGTTACGCAGTTTGGGCTGCTTTTGCTCGATGTAAAGCGCCGCGCGTTCCTGGGATAAGCGGCGCGCAAAGCGCAAGAGCGACCGGCCGATCACTGTGATCAGCACTGCGGCGGTGAGAATGCTATAGACGAGCGGTGCGTAGGGGAAAAAATTCTTTAGCTCGGAGACGCCGGGCCCGAGAGCGAACAGCAGCAGCGCGCAGATCGCCGTCAGGCATAACCCCTCGAGTCCTTGCAGCAGTTTGAGGCGGCGGATGAAGCGCCTAAGAAACGAGGACAGCTCTTGGTATTCCTCTTGTCCCATGGTCGACGAATACCCCGGCATCTTATCCCCGATAAATAGGCTTGTCTATCCCGCGCGCGCAGCGCCGGTGGCATGAGCAAAAGTCTTGTGCTATGCAAATTCGATACAGCGAGAAAGGAACGAGCCGCGAGCATGGAGACCCTGGAGACGGAGTTAGTGCGCCTACACGAAGGTCATGAAGACGAGTTCGGCGACGACGAAGCGCTCATGGATGAAGAGCACCCGATGTGGCGCTCCGAGCGGATCACGCTCAACTCCGTGGGGATCGACATCGGTTCGTCCACTTCGCACCTGATTTTCTCGCGCTTGACCTTGCGCCGCCAGGGAGTGGCGCTGTCAAGCCGGTTCGTCGTCATCAATCGCGAGATTATTCACGAATCGCCGATTCTTTTGACGCCTTATATCGACAAGACCACCATCGACACCGATCAGCTTGGCGATTTTATCCACGAAGCTTACCGCAACGCCAACTTGACGCCGGAAGATATCGACACCGGAGCGATCATCGTCACCGGAGAGGCGGCGAAGAAGAAAAATGCCGAAGCGATCGCCGCGCTGTTTTCCGCCGAAGCCGGAAAATTCGTCTGCGCCACCGCGGGGCACAACCTCGAAGCGATTCTTGCCTCGTACGGCTCGGGCGCCGTGCACATGACCTATCACGAGGGCGGTGATTTCACCGTCATGAACGTCGATCTCGGCGGCGGCACGAGCAAGATCGCCATCGTCCAGGGCGGCAAGGTGATCGATACCTGCGCGGTGGAGGTGGGCGCGCGGTTGATCGCCATGGACGAGAGCGGGAAAATCAACCGGCTCGAGGACACCGCCCTCAAGATCGCCAAGATCGCCGGCATTCCCAATCTTGCCGTGGGCGGCACCATGAGCGACGATCAAAAAGACAAATTCTCGCAGGTGCTGTGCGATTCGCTGTTCCAGGTTTTGGAGCGGCGGCCGCTCTCGCCCGAGGTCGAGAGCCTGCTGCTCACGCCCAATATCGAGTATCGCGGTCCGATTCACGCGATCATGTTCTCTGGCGGGGTTTCCGAGTTCGTCTACGGCTACGAGAAACGCAATCTCGGCGACCTGGGAGTTCAACTGGGAAAAAAGGTCCGCGCCCGCGTCAATCAGCTGGGCGGCGGCAACATCCCGCTGCGCCCGGCCGAGGTGCGTATTCGCGCCACCGTAATCGGCGCATCGCAGTACACCGTGCAGGTGAGCGGCAATACCATTTATCTTTCCCATCCCGATCTGTTGCCGCTGCGCAATTTGCAGGTCGTGACGCCGGAGTTCGAGCAAAGCGAGGAGATCACCCCGGCCGAAATTACCAGTGCCGTGCAACGGGCGCTGCAGCGTTTCGACGCCACCGACGTCGAGCGCACCGTGGCGTTGGCGATTCGCTGGGAGCTCGGACCCTCCTATCCGTTGATCCGCACCCTGTCCGAAGGTTTGGTCGGCGCCATGAAGGGGCACATTGACAACGGCCAGCCGCTGGTTCTGGTGTTTGATGCCGATATCGCTAAATTGATGGGCAATATCATCGAGCGCGAATTGATTCCCGGCTCCGGCATCATCTCGATCGACGGCATCGACTTGAAGGACTTCGATTTCATCGACATCGGCCAGGAACTGCCCGATGCCAAAGCGGTGCCGGTGGTGATCAAATCGCTGATCTTCCGTCATACCGAGCACGGGCGCGGCCATACCCACCAACGCTAAGTTGCGCGAGCGCTGAGTTAATGACAGTTTATTGTTGACGAGAGATCTGCAAGTGCGAGCGCGGCCGGGGAGAACCGATAGATACGAGGAGCGAATTGACTTTGCCGTGTTATTTTAATAGCTTTTAAAAAAATCATTGATTTTACGGGTGCTTAAGTTTTATGGAAGAAGCCAGCGGTCTGCAGAATTTTCTTGAAATCGTGACTAAACCCGACAATATCCCAATTGTCGGCATGTTGTTTCTCGTCATTTTCTTCTCCTGGGTCGGGCTACGCCAAGCATTCAAAAACGACA
>JAICHC010000491.1 GCA_025922795.1 Candidatus Binatia bacterium
CACTGGGGGATGAGACGCTGAAGCTTTTAGGCTACGGAGACAATCATGAACATCGATCTCAACTCAACTCGCCGTCAATTCATTGTCAAGGCTGGCCTGCTCGCGGTAAGCGCATTGCTGCCAAATCCGCCGGCATTCGCGCAAGCCCAGAAGATTCGCGTTGGTCTCATGCTCCCTTACACCGGCACGTACGCCCAACTGGGCACCGCCATAACCAACGGCTTTAAACTGGCGGTGGCGGAGCGCGGCGGGAAACTCGCCGGCCGCGAACTCGAATACCTTTCCGTCGACGATGAATCCGATCCGGCTAAAGCACCGGAGAACGCCAATAGGCTGGTGCAGCGCGACAAGGTCGACGTGCTGGTCGGCACGGTTCATAGCGGCGTGCAGATGGGCATGCTCAAGGTTGCGAAAGAAAGCAACACCTTGATGATCATTCCAAATGCCGGCCTCGATGCTGCTACCGGAGCATTGTGCGCGCCGAATATCTTTCGGACTTCATTTTCCAATTGGCAGCCGTCCTTTCCGATGGGCAAAGTGCTCGCCGACCGCGGCATCAGAAACGTGGTCTCGCTGGCCTGGAAATACGGCGCCGGCCAAGAGGCGATCGCCGGATTCACCGAAGGATTTATTAAAGCCGGTGGCAAGTCTGTGCGCGGCCTGTGGATTCCCTTTCCCAACGTCGAGTTCCAGGCCTTGCTCACCGAGATCGCTTCAATCAAGCCCGACGCCGTGTTCGTTTTTTTTTGCCGGCGGCGGCGCCGCGAAATTCATCAAAGACTACGCCGCTGCGGGATTGAGAAAAACCATCCCGCTGTTCGGTTCGGGTTTCCTTACCGACGGCGTGCTTGACGCCGTCGGCGACGCGGCCGAGGGACTGGAGACCACCCTGCATTACGCCGACGGCCTCAATACCAAGCGGGACAAAGCTTTTCGCGCCGCCTATGCGAAAGCCTATAAGACCGAGCCGGACGTCTATGCCGTACAGGGCTACGACTCGGCGCTGCTGCTCGCAGCCGCACTGGATGCGGTAAAAGGAGATGTTAGCAAGAAGAGAGAAATCATCGCAGCGATGGAGAAAGCAAAAATCGACAGCCCGAGGGGTCCCTGGACAATGTCAAAGGCGCACAATCCGATCCAAGATTTTTATTTGCGCAAGGTCATCGGGCGCGAAAACCGCTTTGTTAGCGTCGCCCACAAAGCGCTGGCCGATCCCGCGCGCGGCTGCAAGGTGAAATAGCGGTGAACCGCCGCGTTTCAAACATTCCAGTCGTTATTTCAAGTCGCTTCAATCGTCTTCCACAAGTTCGAACTCGGACGGCTTGAACGTTTTGAACGCCTTGAACGGATTGAACGATGTTTTACTTGATTCAGTTACTGAACGCCGTCCAATACGGGCTCCTGCTGTTTCTGCTCTCCAGCGGCTTGACTCTCATTTTCGGCATTATGGGCGTAATCAATCTCGCGCACGGCAGTTTTTATATGGTCGGCGCCTATCTTGCCTTTTGGTTGGTGAAGCTGAGCGGCAGTCTATGGCTGGCGGTTCCAATTGCCGTCCTGATTGCCTTTGGAGTCGGTGTGCTGTTGGAAACGGCGATTTTTAGCCGCCTTTACAAGCGCGACCATCTCTATCAAGTATTGTTGACCTTCGGCTTGATTTTGATCTTGGAAGAGTTGCGCAGCATTGCATTTGGCGATGACGTGCATGGTGTGGCGGTACCGGAGTTGCTCAATTTCTCCATTCCGCTCACAGAGACACTTTCCTATCCAGTCTACCGTCTGTTTGTCACCGGCGTATGCCTGGTGATCGCCGGTGCCATGTATTGGGTCATTCACAAGACTCGGATCGGCATGATGATCCGCGCCGGCAACAGCAATCGCGAAATGGCGGCATCGCTGGGCATCAACATGCCGCTGTTGTTTGCGTGGGTGTTTGCCTTCGGCGTTGCGCTTGCCGCCCTCGCCGGCGCCATCGCCTCGCCGATTTCGTCGGTGTTTCCTGGCATGGGACATCATATCCTGATCCTTTGTTTTGTCGTCGTCGTGATCGGCGGCATAGGTTCGATCAATGGCGCTATGATCGCCTCGCTCGCCATCGGCCTCGCCGACACGCTCGGAAAAGTTATCGCCGCGGAATATTCCGCCATCGCCGTTTACCTGGTGATGGCGCTGATTCTACTCTGGCGTCCCCAGGGCATCGCGAACAAGGCCTAATCCCGTGCCCGCCATCTCGCTCCCGCGCACGGCACTGATTATTGCCGTAATGCTGCTGGCACTCTTCCCGCTGGTCAGCACGACTTTCTATCTTCAGCTTGGCGCCAAGATCCTGATCATGGCGATCTTCGCGCTCAGTCTCGATCTCCTGGTCGGCCACACCGGCCTGGTCAGCCTTGGGCATGCCGCCTACTTCGGCTTGGCGGCCTACACGCTGGCCTTGCTCTCGCCGAAATACCAGGCAGCCAACCTGTGGCTCACACTCTCGGCGGGGATGATCGCCGCCGCTCTGGCGGCGCTCATCATCGGCTACCTGGTCGTGCGCACCGCCGGCGTTTACTTCATCATGGTCACGCTCGCATTCGCGCAAATGCTCTATGCTATTTTTCACGACACCGATCTCGGCGGTGGCTCCGACGGCATTTACATTTTGGTACGCCCCGAACTGACCCTAGCGGGCTTCAAGCCGCTCAATCTCGAAGATCCGCTCGAGTTTTATTATCTGGCGCTCATTTGCCTGATCCTTGTCTACGCATTTCTTGATCGTGCACTGCACGCGCCCTTTGGCCGCGCGCTTGCCGGTATTCGAATCAACGAACAGCGCATGCGCTCAATCGGCTATCCGGTTTTTACATACAAACTTATCGCCTTCGTGCTCGCGGGCGCTCTCGCCGGCCTGGCCGGATATCTTTCGGCTTGCCAATTTGGCTTTGTTAACCCCGATATCCTCGGCTGGCATCAATCCGGCGTCGTCTTAATGATGATCATCCTCGGCGGCATGGGCCGGCTACATGGCCCTATGCTGGGGGCGTTCGCCTATGTGTTCCTGCAAGAAATTCTGTCCAGCTCTGCCGCTCTGGGTGCTTACGCCAAGCATTGGCAACTCAGCATGGGAGCGCTGATCGTCGCAGTCGTCCTGTTGTTGCCGCACGGCATCGGCGGTTGCATCGACATCGCCCTGCGCCGGCAGTCATACCGACACCGCGATCCGGAAAGCGTCCGATGAGTGACGCCATTCTCGAAGTCCGCGGCGCATGCAAAAACTTCAGCGGTTTGGCGGCCGTCGATGACGTCTCGCTCGATGTCCGCGTCGGCGAATTGCATGCGGTTATCGGTCCCAACGGCGCCGGTAAGACGACTTTGATCAACTTGCTCTCCGGCGATCTGGCGCCGAGCTCAGGGAAGATTCTGTTTCGCGGCAATGATATCTCTGCGCTCACGCCGGAAAACCGTTCACGTTTGGGCATCGGCCGCAGTTATCAACGGACCAATATTTTTCCACCGTTCACGGCCTTGGAGAACTGTCGTCTCGCTGCGCAGTCGCGCGAGCCACGGCCGCTTTGCTGGTGGCGCAATGCGTTAAGCTATAACAAGACGACCGATCAGGCACGGCGCGCGCTCGAGGCCGTGGGACTCGCCGACCGAGCGCGCGACCTTGCGCTAGCTTTGAGCCATGGCGAGCAGCGCCAGCTCGAAA
>JAICHC010000492.1 GCA_025922795.1 Candidatus Binatia bacterium
GAACCGCCGGATACGGAACCGTACGTCCGGTGGTGTGGGAGGACGGGGCTGGTCTTACACGCTAGCCCCTCCTACCCGATCTCCAACCACGTTGATAATTCCGCAAGACTTCTGGGGCTGATTTCATGGCCCATTTCATACTCCCGATAAGTTAGCGGCACGCGTAGCTGGCGCAGCATCTCGACCGATTTTCGCGCGCGATCGATTTCAATCATCGGATCTTGCGTGCCATGGTGAACCAGCGCCGGCAATGACTGGATCGCGTCTGGGACATTGAGGCGGGGCAGTAATTCTTGGGGCAACCAACTGCTCAACACCGCGAGCGCGGAGAAGCGCCCGGGATCGGCAAGAGCTAAGCTATAGGCCATCACACCCCCTTGGCTAAAACCGAGCACGACCAGCTTCTTGACATCGATCGAATACGACTTTAAACACTCGTCGAAGAAGACCTGTACTTTTTGCCGTGCGCTTAAAATCGCTTCGACGTCCGGCGCGCCGCCCATGCTCATGGGATACCACGCGTAGCCGACGGCGCCCGGGCCGATCGGCGTTTCGAGCGGGCCCTGCGGGCAGATCATCATGAACTTGCCGTCGCAAAGGTAAGGGGCAAGGCCGAGCAAGTCGAAGGCATTGGCGCCGCGGCCGTGAAGCGTCAAGACCGTGGGAAAGGGACCGACGCCGGCAGGTTGGTAGAGCGTATGAATCAAGTTCACAGGGACCTCCGCGAGATCGCTTAGTCTCTTAGCTGCTCGAGCCGGCGCAGCCCGGCTCGTAGCGAAAGCGCGACCACG
Organism: Candidatus Binatia bacterium; assembly: GCA_025922795.1. The sequence continues at coordinate 792 of JAICHC010000492.1, forward strand.
GCGGCGGTTAACGCCACGACGATGGCCATCGAAGGCGCAATCAGCCACAGCGTCGGCGCAATGACCCGGCCGGGCCGCAATGAGGCGATTGCGAGCTGGTAAATCGGCCACGCTTCGACCATGACCACGACTGCGATGAACACGATGCTGACGATCATCGAAACCGCGCCGCCGAAACTGGTCGGGATTTCCGCGGCATTGTCAAAATTGAAGTTGGGATAAAGCGAGCCGAAACCGACGCCGATCGCGGCGATGCCGAAGGTCATCAGACAGACCGTGATCAGCGAAAGCGCCATCATCCAAGGCGGGACTTGCAACATTAAATTGCTCAAGAACACCAGCAGTGCGCCGAGCGCGAGCAGCGGCGCCGAAATCAACCCGAATTTACTCCACAGGAGCGCGCGCAGGGAAACCGGCGAGCTTTGCAAAATCCAGAAAGCTTTGCCTTCCAGGCTGATCGCTGGGAACGCGAAGCGCACCGCGACGGCGCTCAGCACAAAGCCGGCAAGCGCCAGGTTGGCGAACGAAACCACCGTACGGATGGTGCCCGCCGGCATTGGCGAGCGGTCGAGCGGCAGGACTTTGAAATTGTAAAGGTAAACCACGATCAGCGCGAGCAGGAGAAAAAGCTGCGACCACTGGGTCGTGTCACGTAAAAACGTTTTAATGTCTTTGACGATGATAGCCCGAGTCGGCGCCGGAAAAAACCAGGTGATCCGGCCGAGAATGCGGTCGAGCCAGAGTAGCTTGCGCCGGCCCTGGCGTGATTCCTGCGCTTTAGACCAGCCGTCGAAGTAGACAGCCCCGCAGGCCCACGAGGTTGCCAGCGGGAGAAACAGCGCGTAGCTCGCGAGCAGCGCGAAGAAAAAACCCTGCTCGGTATCGCGGTCAAACAGAGTCCCCGCCAAAATTTCCGCCGACCAGCTGCTCGGCAGGAACGGCGACGACGGCGTCTCCATCGCGCGCAAAAATTGCATGAAGTTGCCGAACGATTCGGGCTGGACCAGGCGTTCCGGTTGCGACATGCGGAATAAAAAATACATGACGATGAAGGCAAATAGGCCGATGAAAAACAGGATGTCGCGGATCCTTTGGGCCGGAAGACAATAAACCAGTAGATGAGTCAGCAAGATACTGACGGCCGCCGGAATCACCAAAAACAATGGCAGGATCAGCGCGATCCACAGATAGAGCGCGAAGCCGCCGCCGAAAACGGTTCCGTAGGCGGCGAAGATCGGCAGGCTAAAAAACAACACCATCCAGGAGGAATTGATCGTTGTGGTGATCAGGCGGGCGTAAAAAAACCCGTCCGGCGAGAGCGGCGCGGCATGAAGCAGCTCCAAATCGCGGGCGAGAAAAAACGTCGATAGCGAAGCAACCAGATTGCTGAACAAAAGCATGGACAAGAAGGTCAGCAGGATGATCAGCAGCAACTGATAGGCCAACCCCGGTCCGAGATCATAGACAGTCTCGAAGTAGCGCAGCACACGACGGATTACCAGATAGGTGCCGAGCCAAAAACCGACCGCCAGCGCGATCAGCGCAAGCCTTCGCGACCATGATCCGCCACCGCGAACAAAATCATTTTTCCACGAGAGCCACAGGGGCGTGAGCAGCAGCGCAACGGAGCTCATCCAGCGCGCTCCGCCGGATGAGGGCCGCGTTCCTGCTCCCGGGTGAGTTCGAGAAAGACGCTCTCGAGGTTGCCATGACGCCCCGTGGCACGCTGGTGAAGCTCGCTCATGGTGCCGCAGGCGATCAGCCGGCCCTTTTGAATGATGCCGATGCGATGGCAGATTTCTTCGGCGACGCTAATGCTATGGGTCGAAAGGAACACGGTGGTGCCGTTCGCGGCGAGCGCGCGGAACAGATCTTTGATCGTGCGCGCGCCTTTGGGATCCATGCCCACCATCGGCTCATCGACGATCAAAATGCGCGGTTTGTGGATCAGCGCGGCGCACACCACCAGCCGTTGTTTCATGCCGTGAGAATAGCTCTCCACCAGCTCGTCCTTCCAATAGGTCAGCTCCAGATACTCCAGAAGCTCGGCGATTCGCCGGTCAAGGCGCTCGCCATCAACGCGGTGCAGCTTGCCGACGAATTCCAGAAACTCGCTGCCGCTGAGCTTCTCGTAGATAAACGGCCGATCGGGAATGAACCCGGCGATCGCTTTGGCTTGTTGCGCGGCGGCAACGACGTCTTGGCCGTCGAGCAAGACCTGCCCGGCGGTCGCTTTCAAGATCCCCATCATGACGCGGATCGTGGTGGTTTTGCCCGCTCCGTTGGGACCGAGAAAGCCGAAAATCTGTCCCTTGGGTACGTCGAGATCGAGCCCGTCGACGGCGGCAACTTTGCCGTAGTGTTTGGTCAGGTTGATGAGTTGAATCATGCGCTCCGCAATTTTGTGTCTAGAGTCTCGGGTTCAAGTTGAGACGAAGAATAATTAAACTAGGATGTTCACATCACTGATATTTTCAGATTGCCGATGAGTTGCAGCAGATCGATCTGCCGGTCGATTTCACCCTCGAGAAATTTGATATGAGTCACGTCGGCGGGAAATTGATTCAATACGGAATCGAGCGAGATCCACTGGCCGAGCCAGATCTCGGACCAGGCGTGATAATAAAAAGCGCCGCGCAGGTAAACCACGCCGACCACGGTTTTGGCCGGGATGCCGGCCGCCCGGGCCAGAGCATTGAACAGCACCGTGTGTTCGTTGCAGTCGCCTTTTTTTGTCTGGAGAACTTCGAGGGCGTTGGGAATGCTGACGGTCGGCTCTTTGGCGATCTCGCGGTAAACCCAATTTTTGATTTTAACCGCCGCTCGGTAACCATGGGTCTCGCCACCGACGACCTTTGCCGCCAGCGCTTGAATGTTCGGATGATCGGTCTGGAGAAAC
>JAICHC010000493.1 GCA_025922795.1 Candidatus Binatia bacterium
CTCCTTGGTTCTTTGTTCGACCTTCTCCTCGAGCCCCTGGTAAGATTTTTTGAGTTCGGCCACCATCTTGTTGAATTCTTCTGCGAGAATTTCGATCTCATCGCCGGTCTTGATTTGCAGCTGGTGGTTCAAGTCGCCTTTGCCGATCCGATCGACGCCCCATCGCAGTGCTTCCAGTGGGCGGATGACGCGGCGAGCCAGAAAAAAACTCGCCAGAACAGCCATGCCGAGTCCGATCAAGAGCACACTGGAGGTTCGCAGCATCGAGGCATAAAGCGGTGCGTATGCTTCATTTAGCGGCTGCTCGATGATGACCGCCCAGTCGAGGCGGGGGATCAACGCGTAAGATGCAAACACTTTTTTACCCTGCAAGCTTTCCGCCGCTAGACTTTTCACCGTTTCAGTCGACGGATCGTTTTGAAAGGCTGACCGCACGGGTTCAAGATGAGCCAAGTTTTGGCGCCGTAGTACCAGACTCAAGTCGGGATGAGCCACCAGATCCCCCGAACGCGTGACAATATAAGCATAGCCGGTTTGGCCAATCTTAATGTCCCGGATAACTTCCCAGATGTATTTCAAATTGACCTTCGCCCAGAGTAGACCGATAAGATCCCCGGCAAAGCGTTCGATGGGAACTGTGATCGTGTTGTAAGGCTCGGATCCCCGGGCGTAATACACGGGATCGAAAAAGGAACGTCCCTGTTTGGCCGCGTCAAGAGCAGCGTCGGGAGGCAAGTCGGTCTGGTCTTCAGGTAGAATCGTCCTGAACCGGGATGCTTGAAGACGGATACTGCCGGTAAGATCAAGCGCCGCCACCTCCTCGATCGCCGGCGTTACCAGAAGCAGCCTTGTCAGCTCGGACTGAAATTCCTCTGATAGCCCTTGGCGCGCGACTTCGGGACTTTTCGTCGCCGTTCGCATACCAGCTTCGATTCGTTCGAGAAATTGTTCGGCCTTGAACGCTGCGGCCGCGGCGACCTCCTGTTGCAATTGATTCAGGTGTTCGTAGCGTTCTTGGTAACGGAAGTAGATTTCCAGAATGCCGCTGGTGATGAGGCCGCCGCTGATGAGGATGACGGAGATTAAAAAATAGTGGCGAACCAGCCGTCCACGCCGGCGACCGTGTCTATTTCTAATTTTGGATTTTAACTTTTCGATCGATTTGAGCATGAACGTCGCTCATCACGCTGCCAATAGCTCTATCACATGGGAGGGCTACCCGCCGAATTGTTGTTCAATCGAAAATCGGCAGTCTAAAATCGAAAATCATCGAATCACCTTATCTGCCCGCTGAAGTACGGTCGCGGGAATTTCTAACCCGATGGCGTTGGCGGTTTTCAGATTAAGCGTCAGCTCGTATCTCAGCGGGACTTCGACCGGCAAATCGGCCGGCTTTGCGCCGTTAAGAATCTGGGTTACATACCAACCGCCGCGACGCCCCACCTGATACAAGTCGAGCGCGAAAGAAACGAGAGCGCCCTGATGAGTCCAACTGCAGGAGAATAAGGGAAGCTTCCGCTCGATCGCACGAGCGATAATGGCTTCGGGGCCGCTGCCGAATAAGCTGCTGCAAAGCACAAAAACACCGTCGACCGTATTTTTGGAAAGTGACGCGACGGCCTTTTCAGCCTCCCCGATTTCACGAATCGGGCGTTCGTCAATCGCGATAAAAAGGCTTGATGCCACTTTTTTAAGCCGTCCCAGTGCTTGCGAGTATGGAGACGCATTTGCGCGCGCGTCGTAGAGTACCGCGAGTTTGCCGAGAGAGGGTACGGCCTCCTTGAACACCTCCAGTTGTTTGCCGTAGGAATCTAGGTCCCGGATCAAAGCTATACCGGTGAGATTGGTGTCAGGACGGGCAAAAGATTTTACGAAGCCGGCACTAATCGGGTCCGATGCCGGCATGAAGACGATCGGAAGCTGCCGGATTGTCTCTTTAGCGACAATGGTTTCGACGTTGCCGGTTGTGACGATGACTTTGACATTGTGCTTGACGAATTGCCTGGCGAGGGAACGAAGCTCTTCAGCAGTTTGTAAAGGCCGCATATCGAGTATGAGATTCCGCCCGTCGATGTAACCGGCCTCCTTGAGCCCATCGCGGAGCCCCTGCAGTTGAGGCCGATCCGGCTTAACCAGCATCAGAACTCCCACCTTGTGAACCTTCGCCTGACCGGCAATGTCCTGAATCGGCGCAAACAGCCAAATGGCAAAAGACAAAAGCGTGATAAAAAGTTTGTTCATGGGAGTTTGCGCTCTACCTAATCACTTTATTCGCCTGCAGGAGTACTTCGGGCGGTACGGTTAGGCCGATCTCTTTGGCAGCTCTCAGGTTGACAGTTACGCACACCGGACACGATCTATACCAAAGAGATTTGCTTTCCGTAAAGGTCACGTCAGTGCCGTATGTCTGAATAGCCAAAGCTCGTGCCATTCACACGCTATCTCCACCGCCGGAGCCAAGATATGGAAGTAATGAACAATCCGAAGAAGAGGTCGGATAGTTTCGCTTCGATTGTTTTGGGTCCCCGTGTCTTTTTCTGCACAGTGTGGATAAAAGGACACGCAAGCGAGAGAATGCGGCCCTTACTTAAAGATTTTATCTGCGCGCTGGAGCACCTCGGGCGGAATTTTGATTCCAATTGCGTCGGCGGTATTGAGATTGACCACAAACTCGAACGTTCGCGGAGTTTCGACCGGCAGGTCTGCAGGGTTTGCTCCCTGCAGGATGCGGTCGACGTACCAAGCTCCGCGCCGGCCCAGCTGATACATGTCGGGCGCAAAGGTAAACAGAGCACCGTCGTTCATGACCTGTGCACGGGAACAGCCGTAAAGAGGGATTCGTTTCTGTCGTGAAAGGGCGGCAATCTTTTCAAGATTCCAAAAAAGACTGCTGCAGTTGATAAGAATGCCGTCCACACTTTGATTTGAAAGCGCGGAGACAATTCGTTCCGCCTGCTCGAGCTTTGTGACCGGTATCTCTTTGAGTCCAATATCCAAAGGTGTTGCAACATTCCGTATTGCTTCACTGCTTGCCGAATCAATTGGAGATTCGGATCGAGCATCAGTCAACAAAACCGTCTTTCGCAGAGCGGGAAAGACTTCTTTGAAGATTTCGAGCGGCTTGCCCACGTCACGCGAATCCGTGTAGTACGTGACGCCTGTTAGATTTTTGCCCGGCCGTGCAAATGACTTCACAAATCCAGCCCCGACTGGGTCCGAGGCAGGCAGAAACACGATCGGGATTACGTGGGTCATTTCCGAGACGATTTGGGCTTCAGAATTTCCGGTTGCGACAATGACGTCCTTTCTTGCGTTGATGTATGTGGTCGCGGCAGCGCGAAGGCTGTGCGGCGATTTTGCTTTGGGAATCGTCAAAGTGAGGTTTTTCCCTTCTATATAGCCGGCCATTCTCAATCCGTCGCGCAATCCGGTTATGTGCGGTCGATCCGCCATAAGAACCGTGAGCACTCCGACACGGTAACTTTTTGCTCGCTGTTGCGGTTGATTACTCGGCGCTAAGTTCGGTACCAGGAGCGCAACGACGAGACAGCAGTAAAATATCGGAAGCGTTGTCGGGTAATTGGCCATTAGAGTTGATCCAAAAATAAACTCGCGATTTTTTTTTCGATCGAACGTCTTTTAGCCGAGGTATAAACGCCTCTCCTCATTTCTGTTGGCTGCGAATCAA
>JAICHC010000494.1 GCA_025922795.1 Candidatus Binatia bacterium
CCAAGAGCACGCGATCGCCGTAGCTTCGCCGCCGTGAAAAATAAACCGGGTAGGCCGAGCGAAACGGCGAGATCTCCGTCATTCCTTGGAGCACATTCTTGAGGTAAGGATTTCTCGGCAAACACTCTTCCAGGATAAATTCACCGGCGGCGCCGCGCGGCAGCATTGTCCGATCGAGCGCCAGGCAGAGGTTGATTTCGCCGCCGCCGAGTCCAACCAGTCCGGCGTAGCCGCCGCGAAAGAGATGAATCTCGACACTGCCGGGAACCGCCTGCGAGCTTTTCAAGCGCGCTTGAAATCCGACCGATCGCGCCCGTGTGCTCGACCGCTCGCTGAGACCGAGTTGCTCCGCCACCCAGGAATTGCGCCCGTCGGCGCCGATAAGGATTTTTGCCTGCCAACTTTCCGCGCCGGTTTTGAACTGCCAGCCGCGCCCGGTGCGTGTGAGCGTTTCCACCCGGTTGTTCAATCGCATCGTCGCGCCCGCGACGGCGCTTCTGCGGACCAGCACGTCGTCCAACAATGCGCGTGCTACCCCGAGACCCGTCGCGCCTTCGCGAGCGCCGGGCAACGGCGCCTCCGCCGAGGCGCCGGACTCGGAGGTGATCCGAAAGCTTCCGATGCTCGCGTGTTGTCGGGCACGAAGCTCGTCGTTAACTCCGAGCCGGCGGAGGATCGGCCGGTTGATCGGGTTGACGAAATCGCCACATAATTTTTCCCGTGGAAACGGTTGCTTGTCGATCAGCACGACTTCATAGCCGCGCTCGACCAGCGCGATCGCCGTTGCCGAGCCAGCCGGACCGGCGCCGATGACCGCGACGTCGACGTTCCGCATCGTCAGCTCCAGGGCCAGATGGTTCCGAGCACGCGAAACGGCAGCGCCCGCTCCACAACAAATTCTCCGGCGTCGGCGCGGCGAAACAGCGCGCGCCACTCTGCAACCGTCATGGAGCGCTGGACCGACAGCGGTCCATCCGTCCGGGTCATGACGTTGCGGGTCACGGCCTTGGTGAGCAGGCGTATGCCGTGGTAAGCGACCGGATGGCGCACCAGATCGTTGACGATCACCGCACTGCGTGCCAGACAAGCCCAGTTGCGCAGCAGCACGACGATTTGATCATCGGAAAAATGATGCACCAACTGGGAGGCCAAGACAAAGTCGATCGATTTGTGCCGGAAGGGCGGCGCCAGCGCGTCACCCCGAACTACCGAAACCTCGGGAATGTCGCGCGTCTGTAGGGCAGCCTGCTCCACCGTGATCGGCTCTCGTTCGAGACCGATCATCCGGGCCTCAAGTTTCCGGCGCCGCGCCCAGCGCGCGATCAGCGCCGGGATATCGGCGCTGCCGGTGCCAACGTCGAGCAGTGTGAAGCGCCGCTGCCCGTTTGCGGCGATCGCACGGGCGACGCCGCGGAGCGCGTTTCGGTGGCAGCCAAGATAGCGATTGATGTGGCGGAGGTTGCGCAGATCATCGATCAAGAGCTCTCTCGGTGGGTCCGGGAGATCCATCATCTCCGGTTCCGCGCTCCGTCTCATGGCACTTCTCCGCGTCCGATCACGAGCGCCGAATTTTTTGAACCAAAGCCGATGCAGTTACAGAGCGAGATCTCAGTTTCGCGCACCCGGCTGCGCGCCGGAACATAGTCGAGATCGCACTCGGGATCGGCTTCGACGCAGTTGATCGTCGGTGGCAGAAACCCATGGTTCATCGCCAGGATGGTCGCGACTACGCCCGCCGCTCCCGATGCTCCCTGCGGATGGCCGATCATCGATTTGACCGAGCTCATGGGGATGTCGTAGGCGCGCCGGCCGAAACAGGTCTTCGCCGCTAGCGTTTCGGTGCGGTCGTTTAACTGGGTCGAGGTGCCGTGCAGCGCCACGTAGCCGATCTCGTCTTTGGCCAGCCCGGAGTCCTCGATCGCAAGGCTCATCGCCCGCGCCGGCTCTTCGCCGTCGGGGTTGAGGCGCACGCGGTGATAGGCATCGCAGGTGGCGCCGTAACCGCGAATTTCGGCGTAAACCTTCGCGCCCCGATGCAGCGCCCGCTCGCGCTCTTCCAGGATCAAGATCCATGCGCCTTCACCGAGCACGAAACCATCGCGAGTCCGGTCGAACGGCCGCGAAGCGCGGGCGGGATCATGATTGCTCGAGGCCGACACGACACGCATGACGCAAAAGCCCTTCATGATACCGGGCGTAATCGTGGCGTCGGCGCCGCCGCTGACCAGCTGTTCCGCCAGGCCGAAGCGAATCATGTTGAAGGCGTAGCCCAGGGCGTCCGTCGAACTGGTGCAGCCGGTGGAAATCAAATGGCTGGGGCCGCGGAAACCGAAGCGAAGCGAGATCTCGCTCGAGAGACTGCCGGGCGTCGAGCTGGAAACGTTGTACGCGCTTACTTTGCGCAAATGGTCGGCGAAGTAGAGCCGGTACTGTTCCTCGGCGAAATCGGGGGTCCCGCCGCCGCTGCCGATAACCACTCCCCAGGATTGCTTCTCCTCGATGCTCAAATTTTGCGCGCAGATCCCGGCTCGGTCCAACGCTTCGCTGGTCGCGGCGATCACTAGCGGCACGGCCCGCCCGACCCGGCGGATTTCCTGCCGCGCGATAAAATCGTCGGCAGAAAAATTCTTGATCTCTGCCGCCACCCGGCATTCGAGTTCACCCGCGTCGAAAAGCGTGATGGCCGCCACGCCGCTAACACCCTGCTGCAGCGCGCTCGCGTAGGCGTCGGCACCGATGCCGTTGGGCGCTACCGCACCGACGCCGGTAACGACGACGCGGCGCGGCAGAGGATGTGTCCTCGGTGACTTCACGTTAACTCTTCATGCTCGCCATAGGCCATCTCTCAGCATAACACTCGGGCAAATCTCCGTTAAAGGGGCAATGATTCAGCTGTTTCGCCATGAACTCTAAAAACCAGCTTCCTCACGATGCACTCAGCAAGCAATCCGGGCTATCAAATTCTCGATAAATCGAGACTCCGTGACAGATCTGGATTGAGCTGAACCACACCGGGTAGTGACAAAGACATTGCCTCGATCAGAGGTCATGGGCTCAGCGGCTTGGCACACTGGAAAAATCTTCCGGCAAGGATGACGCCGGCGAAAATTTTTGCTACATCTTTTCACTTAAGGAGATTTTCCGTGCTGCTGACTCAACTTTTGGCGTTTGCTTTCGCGGTTTTTATTGTGAGCGCTCCAGCGGGCGCCCAACTCGGACCAATGGACGGTGCGGACTTAGCGCCCACGGATTTGAACCGGGTCAAAGTCGGCCAATCAGCGCCGGATTTTACCCTTGAAGCTGCCGATGGCAAGTCCATCAATTTATCGGATTTCCGAGGCAAGAAAACCGTGGTTTTGGTTTTCTACCGCGGCTACTGGTGACCCTACTGCGTAGAACAGCTCGGGAAGCTGAAAAGTTTGTTGACTAAGGAGCAGAAGGAGAGAGTTCAGATCCTCGCGGTCAGTACCGATACTCACGAGGAGTCGAGAAAATTCGGCGACATGCTCCGCAAGCGTTTTGACGGCGAGTTCGACTTTCCTTTGCTCGAAGACAAAGATCACAAAGTGATCAATCGCTATGGAGTTTTTAATCCCGACGGTCGGGCATGGCCGCACCCGTCGACCTTCATCATCGATTCCAAAGGAGTGGTTCGCTGGAAATTTATCGAGGTCGACTATAAAAAGC
>JAICHC010000495.1 GCA_025922795.1 Candidatus Binatia bacterium
AGGCGACAACCAGAATGATCCAGGTCGACGTCAGCGGGGCTCCCAAACCGGGGAAATCCCAGCCGTGAAAAACCCGGAGATAACCGACCGCGAGTACGACTCCGGGAATGGCGATCGGCAGAGTGGCGACCGCGTCAAGCACATTCCTGCCCCAAGCGCGGCTCCTGATCAAGAGAAACGCGATGATCGCGCCGAGAAAGACGTCGAGGCCAGCGGCGAGAATCGTGTAGAGCAAGGTATTTAACACGAAGTGCGGCGCGCGGACAAGGATTTCGGTGAAATTATCCAGGGTGTACGTCGTCGGCAAGAGCGAGAAGCTCCAGATTTTCGCGAAAGACAGGATGACGATGCCGATGTGGGGCAGCAAGCTCAGGCTCAAGACCAGGCCGCAAAACAACAGGATCGCCAGGCGCTTCATGCCGGTAACCGGCCGCGCGACGGCGGTGCCCTGGTGCAGGGTCGCGTACTCGGAGAGGCTCAGGTATTTTCGCGCAACCAGAAGAGAGCCGAGGGAAATAGCCACCAGAACGACGCAGATCACATAGCCGTCGACGTCGTCGATGCCGATCGTTGTGATCCGCAGATAGGCCTGCGGCGCCAGGAGATTTTTGTAATTGAGCATGAGCGGGGTGCCGAGATCGTCAACGGCGCGAATGAACGTGAGCAGGCAGCCGGCGATAAAGCCCGGCAGCATAAGAGGCAAAGTGACGCGGCGAAACAGACGCAACCCGTGGCAGCCCATGTTCTGCGCCATCTCCTCCAGGGACGGATCGATGTTGGAGAGCGACACAGCGGTGTTGAGCATAATAAAAGGAAAAAAGTGCAGGGTCTGAACCAGAACGACGCCGGTAAGCCCTTCCATGAAGGGAATGCTCATATCGAACCAGCGCATGAGCAGCAGGTTAATCGTGCCGCTGCGGCCCAAAATAAGCTGCAAGGCGACCGCTCCGACGAAGGGAGGGATCACCAACGGCAAAGTGGCCAGGGTGTTGACGAGGATCTTCCCTTTGAAATCGTAGCGGACGCTCAGATAGGCAAGCGGGACGGCGATCAGGCTTCCGAAAAAGACTACCAGCAGGCCGGCGACCAGACTGTTCCAGAGCGATTCACGAAAAAGCGGGCGGCGAAAAAAATTCGCGAAATGGACCAGAGTGAGGCCGCCCTCGCCGTCCGAGAGGGAGACCCACAGCACTCGAACGATAGGCACGAGGATGAAAAACGTAAGAAGAGCCAATAGGGCGAACAGGATGCCCGCCTGCCGCCAGTCCAGACGGATGCCCGAAACGAAAGCGGGCACGGCTTCACTCTTGGCCATGGGCAGCTACTGACCCGCGTTGTTCATCGTGCGAAGTCCGATGAGCAAGCCTCCACCGTGGGGTGAATCGATTGTCCCTTACCGATGATGTTGTTCCATTCGTTCCAAATGTTTCAAATGTTCCAACCCCCTTCTTGCATCCTCCCCGCGACGCGAGGGAGGACAAGAGGTCGGGGCTTGAACGGCTTGAACATTTTGAATCTGTTCACAGGAGGCTTGGGCACCGTAGAAGCACTCTGCACCGCTTACGCTCGCTGGGTGATTGATGCCGTCTAGCGCGCCAGCGCGGCCGCTTTGTTCGCCAGCTCGGTCGCCTTGGCGTAGTTGGCGCGCGCTGCGTTTTCCCATTCAGTCTCCAGTTGGGCTTTCAAACCGGACTTGGACTTGAACGCGCCGGCGACTTCCTTGTCGCCTGCCTTCTTGTCGTCGATAGGAACCTGAGAAGCGGCTTTCCTGGCATCGGCAAGCAGGCTCCGAGCCTGCGGGGCGCCGGCACTTTTCGATTTGGCGACGGCCTCCTCCGCGCGGAAGATCGCTCCCCAGGCGCCCCTCAGTTCTTTGTGGCGGAAGGTGATGATGTGATCGTAGAGAGAGTTCACCACGTCGCGGCGTCCGGATGAGAGCCGGTTGTTGAAATCGACGCCGCCGAGTTTCTGCTTGAACGGGTTAGGGTAGTCCTTCGGTCCCTTCGCGTAGAGTTCGGGAAGGACCGGAAGCCTGCCGATCTCCGGAGAAAAGAGGACCATCTGTCCGGGCTCGCTCAGGAGATAGTTCACGAACGCTTTCGCGTTGTCCATGTTCGGCGCGCCTTTGACGATGCCCACGCTCGCCGGAACCACCGAGGTAAGAGACGGATAAACGAAGTCCACCGGCTGACCGCTGGCGATCGCCGACAGGCCGAAAAAGTCGATGACGACGCCGATGCCGTACTGACCGCTGATGACAGCCTCCGGGACTCCAAAGCTGCGCTCGGTAATCGCGCCCATGTTGCCGCCCGAGTTGAGCAGCAATGCCCAACCCTTGTCCCAGCCGTAACCCTGAAGAATCACCTCGACGGTGAGATGGGTCGTGCCGCTGCGAGAAGGCGCGCTGATGACGAGATGGCCGTGGTATTTCGGATCGGCGAGATCGGTCCACTCTTTGGGCGCCGGCAGCTTATGGGCTTGAAGGTAACCCTTGTTCCACATCAGTCCATAGCCGCTGACGGCAAAGCCGAAGTAATGGCCGTCGGGATCATGGACCGGAAACGTGCCGATCTTCGCCGGGATTTTCGACATGATTTCTTTGGGCGGGGCGTACTTCTCCAGCAGGCCGTCGTTTTTCAAAGTCTGGAACGCGTCCGGAGCGCTGACCCAAAAGATATCGGCCTCCGGCCGGGCTTTGGTCTCGCGCAAGTAAGTGACTCCGGCGTTGGTCTGCTTGTTGTTGATGACGACCTTGATGCCCGGGTTTTTGGCTTCGAAAGTTTTCTTGTAGGTCTCGAAAAGCTCTTTTGGAAACGACGTGACGATCACCACTTCTTTGCCGAGCGCCGGCGCCGAAAGACCGGCGAGCAGCAAAGAAAACAACGCGAATCGTGTCCATCTCATAAGCGTTCTCCTGCTTGGTTTAAGATCCAGTTGGAGCCAGACACTATCGCCCAGGGTAGAAACCTGTCAAGGAGCGACTGTTTTCAGGCTGTTGAAAAAGGCTCACCTGCTTCGTTGAGCTGCCGTTTGATCTGCGGGATAACCTCTTTACCGAACCGTTCGATCGTTTCCAGGGTCAAGCTCGGGTCCATTCCCGGCCAATCCACCATGAACCACATAAACTCGGCGCCGAATTCTTCGTGGTAAGACATCACTTGTTCGACGACTTCGGCCGGGCTCCCGAGTATCAGACGATCGCGTTTCAACTCATCGAACTTGAGATCGTAGCGCTCACCCGGCTGCCCCCATTGCTGGTAGCGTCGGTAACGCCGCTCGTAGCCTTCCTCGATGCGCTGCTCGGCCTCGCGGGTGGTATCGGCGATACAAAGATCGCGAAAAATAAACAGCCCGCGATACGGTTTCCCCTGCCGTTCGAGCGCCGCTTTATACGCCGGTAGGGCCTCGCGCAAAAAACTCTTCGAATGACGCCGGCTGGCGATCCAATGGTCGGCGACTTCCGGCACTCTGGCTACGGTCTTCACCGTGTCGGCGCCCATCAAGATCGGCGGACCGGGCCGCTGCGCCGGCCTGGGCTGGCTCATCACGTTATCGAGATGGAAATGTTCGCCGTGAAAAGTCACTGCCTCCCCAGTCCAGAGTTTTCGAATCACTTCGAGCCCCTCGATCAATCGGCCTCTGCGCTCGCGTTTGTCGATGCCGAAGGAAGCGAACTCGTTGTCG
>JAICHC010000496.1 GCA_025922795.1 Candidatus Binatia bacterium
CTGGTGCGTTTCCGGCCGATTATGATGACCACGATGGCTGCCATCATGGGCGCGATACCGATTGCGTTAGGTTTGGGTGCTGGAGCCGAGGCTCGCCAACCCTTGGGCATTGCGATTGTCGGCGGGTTGCTCATCTCCCAGATCTTAACACTCTACATCACGCCGGTAATTTATCTCTACCTGGAGAAGTGCCAGCAGTTTGCGGTGGCGTTGCCGACCAAGCTACGCGGGACGAGTGAAAACGGCGAGACGGCACCCGCCGCAACTCCGATGACCTCGAAACTCGGCATCGACGATTCATCATCGCGTAAAATTTCATAGTTGCCTGATCAATCCGGCGGGCTGGTACTGCGTGGCAATTGCGTCCACACGGGCGTGAAGCTTATTAAATACGGTCGGTTTTTTGTCCCGGAATGATCGGTGAGGGAAGGGTCGAGCTAGCTAAACAACGCGAGCAAGCTGACAACATGAACCCCAGTTAAACTGGCTACCAACTAAATGGGTTGAGAACTTTGCCGACACCATCCATGTCTTGGCGAATCTGATCTATGACGCCCTTTGCACCCTCTTCCTGAACCGAAAACGGCTTTTTTGGTTCAGCCGGTTTAGTTGGTGTGGCGGCAGGTTGCACCGGCCCTTTCACGAGAACTCGGGAAGGCGGCTCTTGCGCGCGATCGGCTTCGTCTGGCTTTTTACCTTCTTCACTGGCTGCCGGCTTTTCTTGAGCCGGAACTTCGGCAGGAGTTAAGAAAAGCGGCCCCTTCTCTAACGTTAACTTGGGTTCGATCTCAACATTCCTGGTTTGCGGTTTTGCTACGGATGCGGCCTTCACTTCTTCCGCCGTAGGCGGCTTTGCAAATTGACCAGGTTCCACTCCCTTCGCCTTGAGTTTCTGGTCGATGCCGCTAAGCACGCCGCTGGTTTGAATATCTTGCGGCGGGGGTTGCTCGCTTTGCACGGATTTAGCGATCCGCGCCTGAGTCGCGGCAGCGTCCTTAAGACCGGCCGCGGCTTCGGGCGCTGGCGGCAGTTCTGCGGGATTCATGCCACTGTTTTTCAGATTGCTGTCGATGGAGCTTAAAAGCGCGGCCGTATCCGTTTTCGGAGGCGGGCCCTTGGCCAGATCATCAGTGTTCGGAAGGTCGGCGGGCGGAGGCTTCAATGCTGCTTGGTGTGTCTCGATGCCCTTCTGCTTTAGCGATTCGTCGATGTTGGTCACCACAGCGCTGTTCTTCGAGCCGTTTTTCGCCGGGGTTGCTTTCACTTGTTTCGAACCGAAAGGCCAAAGCGACGATAGCAAACCGCCGGATTGCTCGTTTTCATTATTGTTGCGCTTGGCCAAAAGCTCGACGGCTGTTTCACTTTTTTCCTCTGCTTTGCCGTTGTCCGACGAGGAGAACGGGTTTAGCTTATCGGCAACCCGCCGCAAGAAGCCTTTCTCGTCTCCGGGATTTTCATGAACCACTTCGGTTTTCGCGACCAGATTTAGATTTCGCAGTTTGGCCAGTGCCGGGTCCGGCTTTACTTCGGGCGCCGCGGCAACCGCGGGACGGCGGTCGCGCATCAACAGCAAAGCCAGAGGGTCGTGTTTTTCCTTTTCGACTCGGGCCAACTGAGTCCTGGCTTCCGCGGCAAACTTGCTCTGCGGGTAATGTTGAATCAGCGCCTCGTACGCGAGCGTTGCTCTGACCGCATTCTTTTCGTTTCGATAACTCTCCCCTAAGTAAAAAAGACTCTTCACCGCCGTCGGGGTATCTTTGTACTTGCGAACGATTTCCTCGAACCGGTCGCGCGCGGCAGGATATTTCTCTTCGCGAAAATAAAAATGCGCGATGTTGAATTCGTGCTCGGCGAGGTAGTCTAAACACTTCGCCAGTTTCTCTCTCGCTTCAATGGCGTGAGGCGATTTCGGGTAATTGGTGATGACGTTTTCAAAATAGCCCTTGGCGATTTCGGTATTTTTCTGGTCTCGATCCGTGCTGGTAAATTGGTCAAAGTACGACTGGCCCAGACGCAAGACCACCAAGGGAATATGCTCGTTAGTCGGGTGCATCGACTGGAATTCTTTAAACGCGGCGATCGCTTCGGGATATTGCTGGTTATGATAGTAAGCATCGGCGATTTTCAATTCGACCTCGGTGAGCAACGGGCTGAACGGATGATCGGTCCTAATCTTCGAAAAATTGTCGATCGCGCGAACATAGCGTTTGTCCTTGAAGTTGCGGTTGCCTTCTTCATAGAGCGACTCGGCGGTGGGGTCGCTTTTGGTGGAACTCCACGGCAGAGAAGGCATGGATAGTGAAGAGCAACCGGAAATTCCCGCAGCGAACACGATCGGCGCAGCGATATATCTAATCTTCATATGTTCACACCTGAGTCGCCTTTTCCGCCGATCATACATGGGAACGCGCGGTTGAGTCAAGTTTTTCAGAGGAGAATACTGGCTTTTAAGTAAGTTTTGACCGGGGTGGTGTAAAGTAGTTTCACTCATTATGGCGATCGGGTTGGATCGCTGGCGATCGCAGGTGCAGGGTTACGAAAGCCAAAGCGATGATGCGAGTTCTGACGGCCGCACCGAGCGAGGCCATGCCAGCGCAGCCGATCGAGTCATTTGATTTCTGAACGTTTGGGTCGCGACATTTTTTCTGTGTTCCGTATCGAGTCGCAGCGTCGCGCTTTCTGCGCCACGTCAGTCTTTCGGCAGCACTTTCAGTTTGAATCGCGCCTGATTCGATCGAAATACAAACGGCCATACCGGCGGAAAAACCACATACGCGGTGGTTTCCAGGAACGAGTAAGTGAGGTCACCCGGTGGACCTTTGTCGTCATGAATCGTGACGTCATATTCGCCAGGCGGCAAATCCGGAATCTGAAATTGAAGAACCTTATCCTCGATCCAAATCAATTCTTCACCGGGAACATCGCTGCGCATTGCGTCCGCGGCTATGAGCTTGAGTTGGGGCCAATCCATCATAGTGGTGCCGATCTCAACGCGCGGCCATCCAACTAAGTATTCCATCGAGACGTTCACAGGCGTCGCTGGCGCTCCTGCCGTAGGATTCACTGCAACGATCCGCGGCGCGCATGATGAGCTAACAATCAGGGTTAATAGAATTACGCCAACAACCAGGTTACTGCAGCGATGCTTGCGCCCCTTCATCTTGGTTCTCCGATTCAAAATCTTAAGCACTGATTCCACGACGCCCAGGAATCTTGATCGCCCATTTATAGCAGCATTTCTGGACTCTGTATAACGGACCATTCCGCCTTTTTGGCCCATCTTGGGTGGTCCAAATACTTCAAAAAGAAGCCAAGTTTTCCAGCTGAATAGGACGTAAGTCGTAGTAAATTGATCAAGGTATAAACTAATCCGCGCAAAATCATACTACTCGCGTATTGATGAAAACGGGCCTAGTCAAGTACAACCATTCGAAAATGAAATCGGGTTGGCCGCCCGGTCCGGTATTCGTAGAGGCGATCGATTCGAAGATGACATTTAGGAAAACTAAGGAGGCAAAATGAAGAAGAGGTTCGTCAAATTAGCGCTGCTGGCCGCGGTGCTTTTTGCTGCGGCCCCGGCTTCGGCGCAGAGCGTCGATGAGAAGATCAAGTCGCTCGAGCAGGAGCTCACGCAGCTAAAAGAACAGCAGATCGAGCTTAAGAAAGAAGCCACGGC
>JAICHC010000497.1 GCA_025922795.1 Candidatus Binatia bacterium
CAGTGCCGTCAAAGACATCCTGGTTGCTTTTTCGTCGTCTTTCTCTTCCTGGCAGCTTGCGGCGGTAGCTTGGGCCGGTTTTCATAGCATTCCTCCTGGAAGGATTCGTCAAAGAGACATTTACAGTGATGCAAATAATTCCGGTGCCGCAAGAGAATCGACGGACAGCGAAAGAAACGGCGCAGCGGCGTTGCACTTGCCGACACCTTTACGGGCGAGTTTTCAATTCTGGAAAAATCCGATGCATGAGTTCGCAGAACTGCAAATTCTTCATCCAAGTACCACGCCGAATGTATAAATTCTGCCTAACTTCTCGTGGCTCATTTCTTGCGCCTTTTAGCTGCGGAGGGCGAGTAACAAGGATATTCACTAGCCATAGTCAACCGGTTGATTAACAACTCCGAACTTGCTCCGGTCGGCAGCGCAGCCGTTTTCGATGACGCCACACGCACAGCGAGATGCCATGGCATTCGAACCAATAAAGAAAGTTCCAACGGGGTATAAGGTTACGCCCAACCTGACCGACTATGAACCCGCTTACGTCGGATTTTCCTGGGAAACAACCGAACGAGAACTAACCGGGTTGCCGGATCAGCGCGGTCTCAACATCGCCTACGAGTGCGTCGACCGGCACGCGCAGGGTCCGCGGCGCGATCGTCTGGCGCTACGCTGGCTGAGCAAATCGGGCGACGTGCGTGACATTACGTATGACGGCTTGCGTCGCCTGACGAACCGTTTTGCCAATGTTCTGCGTGATCTTGGCATCGGCAAAGGCGCGCGTGTGTTTGCCTTGGCCGGCCGCATTCCCGAACTCTACACTGCGGCGCTGGGCAGTTTGAAAAACGGCGACGTTTTTTGCCCGCTCTTTTCCGCTTTCGGGCCCGAGCCGATTCACCAACGCTTGTCGATTGGCGAGGGCAATGTCCTGATCACCACCGAGGCGCTCTATTCCAGGCGTAAGATTGCCGAGCTGCGAGCATCGTTGCCGCAATTGAAACATGTTCTGGTGATCGGACAGTCGAAAAACTCTCCGCCGAGTGGAACTCTCGATTTTCACCAACTGATGAAAAACGCTTCGGAGGTCTTTACCATCGGGGCCACGGATCCTGGGGACATGGCGCTGATTCATTTCACTTCCGGCACGACCGGCAAGCCGAAGGGGGCCGTCCATGTGCATAAGGCCGTGATCGCCCACCACATCACCGGCAAGTACGCACTTGATTTTCACCCCGAGGATGTCTTTTGGTGCACCGCCGATCCCGGCTGGGTGACGGGGACGTCTTACGGCATCATCTCGCCGCTGAGTCACGGCATCAGCAGCATCATCGACGAAGCCGAGTTCGACGCTGAGCGCTGGTATCGAATTATTCAAGAGCAAAAGGTCACGATCTGGTATACCGCGCCAACGGCCGTACGCATGATGATGAAAGCGGGACTGGAGATCATTCGAAAATACGATCTCAGCAGTTTGCGCTTTATATCGAGCGTCGGCGAGCCGCTCAATCCCGAAGCGGTTATCTGGGGCCAAGCGGCTTTCGGACTGCCGATCCACGACAACTGGTGGCAGACCGAAACGGGCGGCATCATGATCGCGAATTATCTCGCCATGGAAATCCGTCCCGGTTCGATGGGCAGGCCGCTCCCTGGAATCGAAGCAGCCATTGTCCAGCGGCAAAAAGACGGCACGGTGGTCGAATTGAAAGCTGAGGAAGCCGGCGAGTTGGCGCTGCGGCCCGGCTGGCCGTCTATGTTTCGCGGCTACCTGCATGAGGAAGAGCGCTACCGCAAATGTTTTGCCGGCGGCTGGTATTTGACCGGCGATCTCGCCAAGCAGGACGCCGACGGTTACTTCTGGTTCATCGGCCGCGCCGACGACGTCATCAAATCCGCCGGCCATCTGATCGGGCCTTTCGAGGTGGAAAGCGCGCTGATGGAACATGCGGCCATCGCTGAAGCCGGTGTCATCGGCATTCCCGATCCGATGATCGGGGAAATAGTCAAGGCTTTCGTCTCTTTGAAAAAGGGCTATGAGCCCAGTGAAGCGCTCCGCAAGGAATTGCTGGGTCACGCGCGCTCACGTTTGGGGCCAGCGGTGGCGCCTCGCGAAATCGAATTTCGCGACAGCGTGCCGAAGACGCGAAGCGGCAAGATCATGCGCCGCCTGCTCAAGGCCAGAGAATTGGGATTGCCCGAAGGCGATTTGTCCACGTTGGAGAATGACTGATGGCGCAAAAAATTAGACGGAAACAGCCGGCGATCGACCGCACGCATGCCATGCATTTGCTCAAAGAGATGCTGCGCATCCGCCATCTGGAAGAAAAGTGCGTGGAACTTTATACCGCAAGTAAGATCCGAGGCTTTGTTCATCTTTACATTGGCGAGGAAGCGGTTGCCGTAGGCTCAATGCAGGCACTCCAGCGTCAAGACTCCATTGTGGCAACCTACCCTGAGCATGGCCACGCACTGGCGCGCGGTGTATCGGCCGACGCGGTTATGGCGGAGATGTACGGCAAAGTGGAAGGCTGCAGCCGCGGTCGCGGCGGGTCGATGCATCTATTCGATGCCACCACGCGTTTCTACGGCGGCAATGCGATTGTCGGCGGCGGACTTCCGCTGGCTGTGGGGCTGGCCCTCGCCGATAAGCTCGCCGGCCGGCAGCAGGTCACAGCCTGTTTCTTCGGCGAAGGTGCCGTGGCCGAAGGCGAGTTTCATGAGTCGTTAAATCTAGCCGCGCTGTGGAAGCTGCCGGTGCTGTTTTGCTGTGAGAATAATCTTTACGCGATGGGCACCGCGCTGGCTCGCTCCGAGTCGGAAACCGATATCTGTCTCAAGGCGGCGGCTTTCGAGATTCCCGCGTGGCCGGTGGACGGAATGGATGTTCTGGCGGTCGAGGACGCCACCCGGCGAGCCGCGACGGCAGTGCGAGGAGGCGGCGGACCGCATTTTCTCGAGTATCGCACTTACCGATTTCGCGCCCACTCCATGTACGATCCTGAACTCTATCGCGACAAGCAAGAAGTGGAGGAATGGAAAAAGCGCGATCCGATTCCGAATTTGATTGAACGTTTGAAGCAACAAAATCTCTGGCAAGAAGAAGAGTGGACTCGGATCGAAGCGGAAGTCACCCGCGAGATTGAGCAGTCGATAGAATTTGCCGAAACCGGCCACTGGGAGCCGGTGGCAGAGCTGACTCGGTTTGTTTACTCGGAGGCGCGGTAGGTACATCGTTCAAGGGTTCAATGGTTCAACGTCAGCGCCCCCACCTCTTTCCTCCCCCGCAAGCGGGGGAGGATTAAGGAGGGGGAACCTTGAACCCTTGAACGGAGCGAAGGATGAGCGCGGAAAAAACTAAAACCACCTATCGAGAGGCGACGCGCGCGGCAATCCGCGACGCGCTGCTACGTGATGAACGAGTTTTTCTGATGGGCGAAGACGTCGGTCGCTACGGCGGCTGCTTCGCCGTCAGCAAAGGCTTGCTCGATGAGTTCGGGCCCGAGCGCGTTCGCGACACGCCGCTTTCCGAGTCGGCGTTCGTCGGCGCCGGCATCGGCGCGGCGATGGGCGGCGCTCGACCGATCGTGGAGATCATGACCGTGAACTTCAGTCTCTTGGCACTCGACCAGATCGTCAACAACGCGGCGACGATCCTGCACATGTCGGGCGGCCA
>JAICHC010000498.1 GCA_025922795.1 Candidatus Binatia bacterium
CAATGTGGTGCCGGCAGTCTTGCTGTTGACGACTAGGACGTAACGATGGCGCAAGCTGCTGACAGCCGTCCCACGGGCTTCATCTGCGAGCCCAAACAACGACCGACATTCCGACCAGCTTTTCTTGAGTGCCATAAAGTTATCCTCTTTGAAAGGATCCATTCTCTATACCATGGAAGGAGCAAAACGTACGCCAGTAAAACAGGCTCCCGATTGTCAGAGGAAATTCCCACGATGGATACCGAATTGCTGGAGGTTTTATCAATCTTGCAAAACCTCCCAGACAGATCGCAATAATGGCAATGTCTTCGCGAATGCTGAAAGGATACGTATCTGCATCCTTGCGCTGCAAGAGATTACGCCAGCCAGTGCGAAAGCGACTGCGGGTCGCTTTTCATCAGCATGTCGCGAATCGCGGCGCGGTGATGCGTGCCGTCCTGGTCGATTTGCATCAAGAGCTCGGCAATTTCCGGGAGCTCCTCCCTGATGCTCTGTGCCTGCGCCAGCCGCTCGGCGGAACTGCGCTGCGTTTCGTTTAGAGCTTCGAGCAAATATTGCCAGCTATTTTTTTCGCTGGACGGAAGCGGCGGCACGCCGGGCAGCCGGCCTCCCAGTTGCTTGATGCTTTCCGCGATTTTTTCGACATGCTCAGCTTGATTCGCGGCGATGGCCAAAAGCTTTTCGCGAAATTGCGGATACTGCATCTTTTCAGCATGCTCGGTAAACCGTGCAAGCTGTTGGCTTTCGTCGATGTAGCGCTCGCTCAAAACCTCCAACGCTATCTGCCGGCGGTCCGGCGCCGAACCGAGAAAGCGACGCCACCAAGCCCACCGGATTTCTCCGGCTCCCATACCGACCTCCATAAAAGGAAAAAGATCCTTAACGCAGAATAAGCAACTCCAAAAGCAGCGGCACAATTTTTCGAATCGCGCGCCGAATCGGCAGCAGTATCCCATTTTGCCGGCGAGAATTCGAATCGGCGCGGCTGTGCCTCAAGTGGATCGAAGATTCAATGAAGTGCTAGACTGGTTTCATTATGGCCGCTGAAACGGCGTTGATGGCAGTGCCACCCATCCAAAGCGGACTTTGCTACGCGATCTTTGCCTATGATGCGGCACGGTCGATCGACCTCGGCAAAGCCGAACAGCGTAGCCATGAAACAACCGAGCGTCCGACCATTGCGCACAAACGGCGGACCCCAAGTTATTTTGAATATCAACCGCCGCCCGTCCGGGTGAATCAAGCCGCCGAGCCGTTGCACCTCGGCAAGTTCGTTACGCGCTCGGGCATCGATTTGATGATCTATGATTTCGGTGCCGTCGCAGTGATCTACGCCCTGCCGATCGATGGCCCCTTTGACCAACTACTCGCGGTCAGCGAGGAGCTTTATGATAATGAGTTGTTGCTCAGCGATTCGCGCCAGCGGGTGGATCAGCTTTTGCGTGTCATCGGCGACGCTGCTAACCAACCCCATCCCTCGCCGGTGGTCGAAGATTACGTAATCTTTCACGTCGAAAATTTTGCCCAACCCCTGGATATGAAGTTATTTGCCGTTAGCCACGCGCGCCAGATCGCACAGATTCTGCGCGCCGAACGGCAATCCTTGTCCGATCAGGAAGTCGAGCATGCCTTATCGGCGCGGGTTTCCTACGGGCTCGACGATGTCACGATCGTGGATTGGAACGGCGCATTGATCATCGACCGCGAGGGTGAAGACGTTCGCGCGGTATTGGAATATGCCAACGTGGAATTGTTGGAGATGCGCTATCTCGATCAGAAGCTCGATCGCGCCTTGGATCAAGCGTTCGAAAGTTTGTCGAAACCGATGCTCAGCCTGCCCCGCCTGCTGGGGTACTACGGCGCCGATCTACGCCGTGTCGCTGAGCTGCAAGTCGATAATGCAGTCCTCTTCGAAGGCGTGAACAATACACTTAAACTGCTCGGCGACCAATATCTAGCGCGGGTCTATCGCACGGCCAACCAGCGCTTTCATTTGAAAGAATGGGACGAGAGCATCCTGCGCAAGCTCGAGACTCTGGAAAGCATCTATGAAAAAATATCCGATCAGGCTTCCAATCGGCGCATGGAGATGTTGGAATGGGTGATTATTATTCTAATCGCCTTCTCGATCGCCCTCGAATTCATTCCTTAGCTAGCTTATGAAGCCACCGACTCAGGCCCTCGCGCTCGCCGTTGCGAGCACCAGCAAATCCGGCGGATGTTTTGGCACGGTGGCGCAAGTGATTCCAGCGGTCGCTCTCGGCTGGAGGACAATCTCCTGATCCGCGTGGGACTGGAGGGCGATTTTGAGACGTGGCAAAACGCGACGCGGCTGCTCTGCGAGAAATCGGACGGGTGGACGATGCGCTTCAGCGGCTCGCCGTTTGTCTTCCCTCCGCCGGATTCCAGCCCGTCAATTTGTTTTTTGCGGTTGTACCGTAAGCACCGGGCACGGCGCATGGCGCACGACTTTTTCCGCGACGTTGCCGATCACCAGACGCTTGAGTCCGGTGCGCCCGTGAGTCGCCAAAACGACCAGATCGGTCAGAAAGTCTTCCATGCCGTCGACAATCGCTTCAAACGGGTCGCCCTGGCGGATATGGTAGCGCACCTTTGGATGCTGTTTCACGATTTCATGGCAAAACTGTTTGAGCAAAACTTCCGCGTGTTCTTCCGTCACGCGCATGATCTTGGCGCGCCTCTTGTTCTCGTTGGCGTAGGCATCGATGAGCGCCGGATCGGTTTGAGTCAAGGCCGTCATATAGAGCTCATCGAACGGATTGTGGATCACATGGAGAATGTCCAGGGTGGCCGCGCTCGCTTCGGCAACATTGACGGCCAGCTTCAAGGCCTCCAGGGAAAACTCCGAGAGATCTACCGGGCACAGAACTCTTTTGAATTCGAGACTCATGGTAGCCTCCTCGATGCGGCATCGGTTACGACGCCTTGCGGTAAAGATCTTCGATCAGCTTTTTGTAACGTTCAATGATCTGTCGCCGCGGCTTCAAGGTCGGCGTCAGCTCTTCGTTGTCAACGGTGAAATCTTTGTCGAGAACCGAGAAATTGCGAATCGCTTCGAACGGCGCCAGTTGCTTGTTGGTTCTTTGGATGATCTGCCGCACCTGATTTTGCACCCATGGCTGGGTCCGCCAAATGGTCGGGATCCACATCGACGCCCTGCTCTGCCGCCTGCTCGAGCACCCGTTTGCGGTCCAACGTGATCAATGCTGAAAGATGCGGTTTTCCGGCGCCGACAATCACCGCCTGGGAAATAAGCGAATCCTCTTTCAAGAGGTTTTCCAGCCGCTGCGGGGCGACTTTCTTGCCTCCCGAGCTCACGATCAGATCTTTCTTACGGTCCGTCACCCGCAAAAAGCCTTCGCCATCCGCCGCGCCGACATCGCCGGTGTGCAACCAGCCCGCGGTGTCGATCGCTTCCTGACTCGCGGTCAGATCGCGGAAGCGGTAGAGCACCTTGTCCTGGTAGCGTTTAGCTTGCGCGCAGAACATCGCAGCCAAACTGTTTGGAGAAGACGCTGACTCGGTTGCCTTTTCCATGATCGGGGGGTGCATCACTCCGACTTTAGAGGTGTTAAACGCCTTGGCCAAGGCTGACTGGGACGAGCGTTCCGTCAACCGCCGGATCGTCTGTGTTCAGCAAAC
>JAICHC010000499.1 GCA_025922795.1 Candidatus Binatia bacterium
CGAATAATTTTTAAAAGAGACTTCCCCTTTGCAAGAAAGCCCCGGCCGTTTGGCCGGGGCTTTCTTGTTTCTGCCGCTTCCCTCCTGTAGTATTTCGCCACAAGTATTCAGGAAAGAGGTAAACATGAAGAAAACTAGTTACGGCATCGTTGCGTTGCTCTTCGTTCTGTTCTCATTTCATTCGCAGGCCAGCGCCCAGCTTACGCGCTTGAATGTCGGCTACAGTGCCCTTAGCGCCGATCAGTTACCGGCGTGGATCGCCAAGGACAGCGGCATCTTCGCTCAGAACGGACTGGACGTTCAAACAATTTTTTTTACCGGCGGTAGCACGGCGATTCTCGCACTCGTCTCCGGTGATGTGCCGATCACCCAGGTCGCCGGCCCCGGAATGGTCAGCAGCGTTTTAGCCGGGTCGGACGCGGTTTACATCGCTTCCGGCGTCACCTCGCTCAATTATGTGTTGATGGGCAAAGCGGGCATAAAGACGGCCGAGCAGCTCAAAGGCGGCACGATCGCGATCAGCCGCTTCGGCTCGGCCACCGATTCGATCGCGCGCTTCGCATTGCGAAGAATCAATCTCACTCCCGGCAAGGATGTGACGATCGTGCAGGTGGGCAGCGGACCGGATCGTATGAATGCAATATTGACGGGCAAGGTCACCGCCGCGGTCATCAACCCCCCCTCGAGCTTTCTGGCCGAAAAACGCGGCCTCGCGGTCGTCGCCGATGTCGCGAAAATGGGCTTGGTGTTTCAACACACGGGAGCAGTCACCACGAAAAAATTCATCAGGGAGCAACCCGACATCGTCCGGCGCTACGTGAAATCCCATGTCGAAGCGGTACACAAGATGTGGACGGACAAAGAAGCGACGATCAAGACTTTGGACCGCTACATGGGCAGGGGCCTTGACCGGGAAATCTTGGAAAAGAGCCGTGAGAATGTTCTTACCGAGGCTATGTATCCCAAAAAACAATACCCCAGCCTCGAAGGGCTCAAAACCGTTCTCGACGAACTGGCGGAGCGCGATCCCAGAGCCAAGAGCGCCAAACCGGAACAGTTCGTCGACGCAAGCTTCATCCGTGAGTTGGACCAGAGCGGCTTTATCGACAATTTATACAAGAAAAAATAACGCGCGTTCGCAGCGATCATGTTGAGCGCCCGGCGCCGGGAAGCAGCGATCCCCGAACTTCAGTCTTGGGCAAATCAGATAACGGAGCGGGTTGATCCAGCGGTGGCCACCACGGTGGAGTTCGACGCGGATTCGAACACCTTCCTGATACGGCTGGCCAAGGGCGCTCGAGTGCTGATCTTTCGTCTATCTCAAACCCAGGTTCATACCGACGGACGCGAAGCCGAGTGCGAGCGCACGTTGATTCGAAAAATCAAAGACTTGTGGAATCTGATCTAGCGTCACGCAGGAAACGGTAGGGGTGGGTTTGAAACCCACCCCTACAACAGATAGGCACGCAACAGGGCTAGAATTTTTCGTGCAGCAACCTGGCCGCGTCTTTCGCAAAATAACTAAGGATCATGTCCGCACCGGCGCGCCGGATCGCGAATAAAATTTCCATCATAATCCTCGGCTCGTCGATCCAGCCGTTCTGGCCCGCCGCTTTGATCATCGAATATTCGCCGCTGACGTTGTAGGCCGCGACCGGATAGCCGAATTTCTGCTTCACTCGATAAATCACGTCGAGGTAAGCAAGCGCGGGTTTCACCATGACGATGTCGGCGCCCTCTCGGATATCGAGCGCGACTTCGCGCAGCGCTTCCGCGGCGTTGGCCGGATCCATTTGATAGGAACGCCGGTCGCCGAATTGCGGCGTCGAGTCGGCCGCCTCGCGAAATGGACCATAGAAACCCGATGCGTATTTGGCCGCGTAGGCCATGATCGGCGTCCGGGCAAAGCCATTGTCATCGAGAATCCTTCGAATCGCCCCGATGCGTCCGTCCATCATGTCGGAAGGCGCCACGATGTCGGCGCCGGCGCGCGCATGTGACAGCGCTTCGCGAGCCAGCAGCTCGAGCGTAGCGTCGTTGTCCACGTCGCCGTTTTCGATCAGCCCGCAGTGGCCATGATCCGTATACTCGCACAGGCAGACATCCGTGATCACGAGCAAATCAGGAGTCGTCTCTTTGATAGCGCGGATGGCCTGTTGTACGACGCCTGTATCCGCGTAGGCCTCGGTGCCCGTCGGGTCTTTGCGCTCGGGAATACCGAACAGTATCACCGCCGGAATTCCGAGCGCAGCGACTTCCCGGCATTCACCTACGGCGCGGTCTATGGTCAGCTGAGAAATCCCCGGCATCGAAGAAACCGGCTGAGCCTGATCTTTTCCCGGAGCGACAAAGAGCGGATAAATGAAATTTCCGGGCTCGAGCGCCGTCTCGCGAATCAAGTTTCGCAGTTTTTCGTTGCGCCGCAGTCGGCGCGGCCGATAGATCGGAAAATCCATATAGCGCTCCGGACCTAATTCTCTCGCGCGCCGGCAGAACGATTCGGCGACAACGGCTTCGATCGGAAGTGCTCGACAATCGCGCGAGTGAGCCCCGCGGACGTAAACTCCCCTGCCACAATGTCGGCATGACCGCCGCGCTGCGCAACGGTCTCGGCCGTAATCGGCCCGATGCAGGCAATCGCGCTTGCGCCGGCGATCTCCGTCAAATTTTTATTGCCGAAAAGACGGACGAAATTTGTCACCGTGCTGGAGCTCGTGAAAGTAATTACATCGATCTCGCGCCGGCGCAACAGCTCGGCCAGCGGTCCGACATCGACATTGGGGCACCCGGTCCGATAAGCGATGACAACGTCGACCCAAGCGCCCCAGGCACGCAAGGTCTCAGGTAAAATTTCTCTTGCCTCAGCGGCCCGCGGAATCAGCACCCGCTTTCCTTTCATGGTCTCGGGTTTCAGCGCATCGAGAAGACCCTCGGCTTGATAGCGCGCCGGCACAAACGACGCTGAGATTCCCGAAGAGGCAAGCCTCCTCGCCGTCTCAGGACCGATCGCCGCGACTTTCACAGAACTGACGGCGGCCGCTGATTTGCCGGCCAAGCGGAGTCGCGCCAAAAACGGCGTGACGCTGTTCACGCTCGTGAAAATCAACCAATCGTAGCGCTCAATGTTTTGAACGGCCTCGTCGAAGGCAGCGAAACTCTCCGGCGGCTGAATCTCTATAGTCGGAAACGCAAAGACTTCCCCCCCTGCTTCTTGAAGTTGTTCCACCAGGCTGTACGCCTGAGCACCCGCCCGGGTCACGACAATCCTTTTTCCGGCCAACGGTTGCTCTGGATGGGGCCTGTCCATGCTATGTCAACTTGCGAAGCCGGCGAGTAGCTTGTCCGCGCCCTGGCTCAACAGTTCCGTGGCAAGGCGATCACCGAGTTCGGTTGCCTGGTCCGCCGCGCCGGTCATTTCACAGCGACATAGCCGGTTGCCGTCGACGCTGGCGACGACGCCGATGATTTTCAACGCGCGCCCGGTCATCGTAGCGCGGGCGCCGATCGGCACGTGACAGCCGCCGCCGAGGCGATCCAGCATCGCCCTTTCAGCGGCGATCTCAGCAGAGGTCGCGGGGTCGTGAAGAAACGCCAGCCGCTCGCGTAGCGCATCGTCTTGACGTGACTCGAGGCCCAACGCTCCCTGCGCC
>JAICHC010000500.1 GCA_025922795.1 Candidatus Binatia bacterium
CAAATCGGTGAGATTTCGAAACGGCGCGGCGCGCTCTTCGGGCGACTTCTTCGCGCAGGCCAGATCCCATTCCTTGCGCACCCAGGCCGGCATGCCGGTGCCGAAACCGAGCCCGCCGATCAGCCGATTCTTCAGTCCATACTGCTCCATCAGGTAAAAATATTCGCCGCCGGTCGAGTGGCCCCACATAAAAATCGATTCTTCTAAATTTTTTTCAACGAGAGTTTTGATCGCTTCCGTGCACATGCGAAACGTGTAAACCGCAAGACGGTTTTTGAGCTCGGCGTCGCCCGGAGTTTTTCCGAGGATGAATTCCGGCCGCCGTTCGGAGATCGGCGGCCACGGTTTACCGCTGTAATGGCCCGGCAGCGAGATCGTTAGAACCGGAATACCCAGCGATGCCACATGCTGCGCGACCCCCACGCGCGCCTTGCCCGGATCAACTTTAGTCAGATCGGGGTATTTTTCCGGTCCGTCCGGCGTAAAGATGAACTCGTATTCGTTAGCCGCGCCGCCGTGGATCATCACAACCGCCGTATCCGGGATCGTTCGGCGCGCCGGGGTGAATAACCGGCCGTGAATATCCCAGTCAAACAGTTGGTCGGGTTTCTCCGGATTTGGATAGCGATTGATCCTATGCGAGACTTCCTCGACCGTGAACGTCGTACGCGAAAAGGGATCGGGAAGATTTGTATAATCATCAAAGGACATGTAGTAGATGAAATCGTCCTTCAACCCGGCACCTTGTTTGAGCGCATCGATCAAACGGTTCATCGCCTCTTGGCTCATCGTTTTCTCCTGATTGTTTGTGCTCGACGCTACAACATATGCGGTGAGCGTTAAGGGATGTCAACATCGGGCACTTAATGCACACGGCACAGAGTGCAGAGAAAGCCGAATTGGCCACATAGGGCACAAAGTTCACAAAGTGGCTGCGATTCTTCGCCTCTCCCTTGCTGCTCTCCGCTGTTCTGCGATAAAGAAACATCAGCGCTTCAGAGGAGGTTTTAGATGACGGAAAACGCTACGCGGCCGGCTTATGTCGAGGTCGCAAGCAAGGTCGAAATCATGGACACACCCTACGACAAGTGGATCTCGTCCCAGGGCATCGACGTGATTCGCGGGTTCTTTGTCGACGATCTCTACACCCTCGAACTAAAATGGTGGGACCGCATGGGGGGAAACGGCGTCTACATCATGCTCGACGGCACCGGCTATCTGGACGACGCCTACGTCGTCGGCATTCCAGCCGGCAAAAGCCTCAATCCGCAAGGTCATATCTACGAAGCGCTTTACTACGTTCTCGACGGCCGCGGCGCGACGTCGGTATGGCAAAACGACGGACCTAAGCAGAGCTTCGAATGGCAAACCGGCAGCCTGTTCGCGATTCCGCTCAACGCCCGTTACCAACACTTTAACGGACAGGGCGACCGCGAAGCGCGGCTATTGGCGGTCACGACCGCGCCGTTGGTTTTCAACCTGTTTCACTGCGAAGACTTCGTCATCAACAATTCCTATTCGTTCACCGATCGATTCAGAGGTGAAGAAGGCTATTTTGCCGGCAACGGTAAGCTCTATAGCGATCGGGTCGTGGAGACCAATTTCGTCGCCGATGCGATCAACATCGAACCTGTGGCTTGGACCGAGAGAGGCAAGGGCAATGCTACGATCTTTTTTGAAATGTCCGAAAGCATGATGGGATCACACGTCTCGCGATTTCCAGTCGGCATTTACAAGAAAGCGCACCGTCATGGTCCCGGCGCCCATGTGTTCATTCTCACCGGCAAGGGTTATTCTCTGCTTTGGCCCGAGGGAAAAGAGATGACGCGCGTCGACTGGAAGCCCGGGTCGATCGTCGTGCCTCCCGAGGGTTGGTTCCACCAGCACTTCAACTCGAGCGCCGAACCGGCCCGCTATCTGGCGCTAAAGATTCTCAGCCGGAAATATAAATTGCAGCCCGGAAAAATTCAGTCCGACGTGCCTTTGGCTTACGGCGGCTGGCAGATCGAGTATGAAGACGAAGATCCGGCGATTCGCAGGATGTTCGAAGAAGAGTGCGCCAAGTCCGGCGCCGAGGTGAGAATGCCGCCGGTGAGGAGATCGGCCAATTGACAAGGGCGGCGGTCTTTTTTATAAATTTCTGAGGTCCGCTGGTAAACTTCGTTTGCCGAGGAGAGCAACACCATGCTGAAACCGATTGGACTCACCGAAGGGCATTACGAGTGCCGCTCGCTGGATGAGACGTTGCCGATCTTTACCGATCTGTTGGCGGCTGAAATCGTCGAGCGCACGGACAACCAGGCTGTGATCAAGCATCCGAACACAGCATGGCGGCTGGTGATCCACGAGGGCGGGCCGGATTCCAAGAACAAACCTCACACGAACCATTACGGTTTTCGGGTGGCCAATTCCAAAGAAATTCCCAAAGCCTACGAGTACATCTCCGATCACAAAGCCCAGTACAAAATCAGAAGCGTCACCAAACCGCACGAAGCGCACTTCGCCTATTCGATCTACTTTAAAGAGCCCGGCGGCAACGATCTCGAAATCGAGTACTACAACCCGGCGGCAATCAAACAAGGGCGCAAAATTGCCGCGCCGCACTGGACAACGCCGATCCCGGAGGAGAAATTTCCCGGTAAGGGCTACGTGCCCCAGGCGATGACCCACGGCACGCTCAACTGCGACGACAAAGAAACGAGCGACAAATTTCTCGCCCATGTGCTCGGTCTCGATATCATCGGCGGCGGCCGGACTTCGACCTACATCAGCGTGCCGAATATGGGGCCGTGGTATGTCGTCGTGCTGCCGACGACCCACCGCGACTATTTGACGGAAGCCAACCGCTTCACCTTGCAAGTCGCCACGCCGGAAGAAGTCGAAGACGCCCACAAGGAGTTTTCCAGCAAAGGTAAGGAACTCGGCATCACCGAGCTGCGCGAGCTCGAAACCAACGGGCGCGCGCATTTTTTGCTGAGCGACGTCAATAAGAATTGGTGGGAGATCACCTCGTAGTTTTAAACGCCGTAAAAAATTGCGCAAAACGCCGCTGACGGGCACTGTTGGCGGCGTTTTTTTATGACCAGAGGAAAGTGACTAAAGTGCGGAGTCTCGCGATTGCTAAACTCGAAAAACACCAATATCTTCTGGAGGAAAATCCGAAGTACTGAGACAGAGCACGGTTCGATTCCGCGTGCGGCAAGCCCGTTCGTGTATCAACGAAACGCATGACTCTCGACAGGATCCGCGCCATACCGCGCATGGAGCCGGCTTGACCGATACCCACGCCACTGAGAAAGCAGGGAAAAAGCGGCGGCAGATTTTCTACGGCTGGTATATGGTCGCCGCGAGTATTGCGGCCAATACCATTTTTTCCGCCGCCTATTTTCAGGGTTTCGGTGTTCTCATCATCCCGATCGAACGCACCTTCGGCTGGGACCGTTGGGTCATTTCAGCCGCCATGTCGCTGCGCCAGTTGGAGTCCGGTATTGTCAGTCCGGCTGTCGGCTTCCTACTGGATCGGTTTAGCGCGCGTAAATTAATTTTCTGGAGCGCGGTCATCTCGGGCGCCGGCTTCATCGGCCTTAGCTTCACCAACGGCATCGCCGCGTTTTTTGTCTTCTTCGTGATCATTTCCCTGGGAGCATCCG
>JAICHC010000501.1 GCA_025922795.1 Candidatus Binatia bacterium
ATTCCGATGATCTTGCTAGCCTTCGGCCAAGATCCCGCGCAGTCTTCGTCGATCATTCTCACCACCGTGACCGACGTCGTGGGGTTTTTTAGTTTTCTCGGCCTTGCAACCTTGTTGGCCAGCATGCTGCCGACGTAACGGAGCAATGATGGTCGAGACCGAAAGACTCTCGGCTCAACTCGACAGATCTCGCCGCTTGACGATGACGGCCAACGATGGAACGGTTGAGACCGTCGCCAGGTAAGAGTTTCTCTGCTTCGTTGGCGTGGACGACTTGAAAATGCCTCTGCCAATCGCGCTCCTCGCGAGTTCATCCCATATCGGTTAGTCGCCCTGTATTGCATTGCTTTAGTCCAAAGTAAACTCGCTTGTGCTCGCGAAAATTCTCCTCGCGAGGTTGTATCAAAGCTTGGTTTTCTATAGCTGTTAACTGACGGTCGCGCAAATTAACTCTTATCGTGGATGAGATTCGAAAAATCTTTCTCGAAAGTCGTCCACATGAAAGGAGGTTTAAATGGCAAACGCACAGTGGTCTCGCGAGTTAGAGGAGGATTTGCGACGGTTGCAACAACAATTCTTAAAGTCGAATCCAGCCGTTTTGATCCCCGTTCTGTTGATTGTTGTGGTTGTTCTCATCCTCTGGTCCAGCTGGTACACAGTCCAACCTGAGGAAACCGCCGTGGTGCAGCGCTTTGGGCGCGTTCAGCGCTCGGCCGGTCCAGGGCTTCATTTCAAGATCCCTCTTGGGATTGAGAGTGTCAGACGGGTTCCTACGGCCCGGGTCCTGAAAGAAGAGTTTGGGTTTCGGACGGTGACGGCGGGCCGTCAGACGCAGTTTGCGGGCGGGGACTATTCCGCCGAGTCGCTGATGTTGACCGGAGACCTCAACGTCATCGACGTTCAATGGATCGTTCAATTCCGAGTGGAAGATCCAGTCCTCTTTCTTTTCAAGGTCCGTGAACAGCAGGACACTTTCCGCGCCATCGCCGAAGCCGTCATGCGCCGGGTGGTCGGCAACAGGGTGGGAAGTGATGTCCTAACTGTAGGGCGAGTTGCCGTTGCGAGCGAAGTCAAGGAGGAAATGCAAAAGATCTTGTCCGAATACGAAACTGGGATCCGGCTTATCACCGTAGAGCTTCAGGACGTCACTCCTCCGGATCCGGTGAAGCCGGCTTATAACGAGGTCAATGAGGCGCGCCAGGATCTCGAACGTATGGTGAACCAGGCCCAGGAACAGGCCAACAAAGTGATTCCTCGAGCGGCAGGAGAAGCCAAACAGGCGATTGCGGAAGCCCAAGGTTACGCTACCGAGCGCGTTAACCAGGCTCGCGGGGAAGCTGCCCGTTTTACTTCCGTCTTGGCGGAGTACCAACGGGTCCCCGAAGTGACTCGACGACGGCTTTATTTAGAGGCTATGAGCGAAGTGCTTTCCGAAGCCAAAACCGTTTATATCGTTGACAGCGAGCAACAGGCATTGATTCCATGGCTCTCCCTGGATTCAGGGCAGAGCCCGCCCCCGATAAAAGCTCGTACGGAGGAGCCCAAGTCATGAATACACCGGTGAAATATGCGTTAGGTATTCTCGTGGTGGCTGCTGTTCTGGCGTTAACTGGTAGCTTCTATGTAGTAGAAGAGGGACAGCAAGCCGTAATCTTACAATTCGGCCGGCCTGTGGGGGCAACTGTGAGCGAAGCGGGCCTTCACTTCAAGGTCCCTTTCATCCAGGAGGTTCGCCGGTTTGATAAGCGTTTGCTTATCTGGGACGGCGATCCAAATCAGATACCCACGGCCGGGCGCGAGTTTATCTGGGTCGACGCGACCGCGCGATGGCGCATCGTCGACCCGTTGAAGTTTCTCCAAAGTGTTGCCACGGAGGCCGGAGCTCAGTCGCGCCTGGACGATATCATCGATTCGGTTGTGCGAGACCTGGTCTCCGCCAATATACTCGTCGAACTCGTTCGCAGCGCGAGTTGGCAGACGCCTAAAGAAGAGGTTCTCGAAGAAGCATCTAAGGAAGTGGTGGAAGAGCTGAAAAAAGAAATCAACCTCGGGCGTGAAGGGCTCACCCGGGCCGTTCTGTTGGCAGTGCGCAAGATCACCCCGCAGTATGGCATCGAGGTCGTCGATGTCCGCATTAAACGGCTCAATTACGTGGAAAGCGTACGAGAAAAGGTTTACGCGCGGATGATCTCCGAGCGTAAACGGATCGCGGCCCGTTTCAGATCGGAAGGCGGAGGCCGCAGCGCCGAGATTTTGGGCAACATGGAAAAGGAACTGCGCGAGATCCGTTCGGCGGCGTATCGCACGGTGCAGGAGGTTCGTGGCAAAGGAGACGCAACGGCGACCAAGATTTACGGCGACGCTTATGGTCGGGACAAGGAATTTTATGCCTTCTCCCGTACTCTTGAAAATCTCAAGGAAACAAAAAGCGGAAACTCCGTCTTGGTGCTGACCACGGATAGCGACTACTATCGCTACCTCAAGGACGCCAATCCTTCGAGCACCAGAGTTCGGCGATAAGGGCGGCAGCGCGATATCTTACCGCGGCGTGCTAGTCAGTCTCACCTGGCAGCATGAGTCGGTTGGGGGCTTGGCGATCGGACCGGCGACGATTTGCTGCGCTCCCAAATGATCAGGCCGATTCCCAAAACTAAGCCGGCGCCGTCGGCGATCAGCCATGCACCTTGCCAAGTCGGGAGCATGAGCAGCAGGCCCGAAAGACAAAAGAGGCTGCGTTTTACCCAATTGAACGGGCGAAATAGATAACCGGCGCAGCCAAGCGCGAGGAGAAAGGTTCCGACGGATGAAGCGACGAGAGCGAAGGCGATGTCGCTCCACGGCCCCCTGAGTATCAACGCCGGATGAAGCGCGAACACGAACGGGACCACATAAGCGGCGATGCCGAGGCGCATGCCGGTCCAGCCGGTTTTCCAAAAGTCCGAATGGGCGATGGCCGCAGCCGTGTAGGTAGCAAGACAGTCGGGCGGAGTGATCAGCGAGAGCATGCCAAAATAAAATAGAAAAAGATGAGCAGCCAGAGGATCGACACCCAGCTGAGTGAGCGCGGGTCCGACGAGAACCGCCAACGTGATGTATACCACTGAGGTAGGCAATGACATGCCAAGAAGGATGCAGACGACCGCAGTAAGAACAAGGAGAAGAAGAACGTTGCCGCCAGCGAGACTCGACAAGATAAGCGAGAGCTTGAATGTCAGACCGGCTAATTGCAGAGCGCCAATCACGAGTCCGGCCAATGACGTGATGACGACGATATCCAGAAGCGTGCGGCCGGTGTCTTCGATGCATTTCAGGATGCCCGTGAACGTCGGTCGAGTTTCTTTCTGAAAGAATCCGACGATGAAAGTTAATAGGACGGTCGTCATTCCTGCTTTGCCGGCTTCCCAGTTCTCCCACATCAACACGTAGATCAGGAACCCAAGCGGAAATAGAAACACCCACCCTAGTCGCATCACGCCGTGAAATTTGGGGATTTGATTTGCCGGAAGGCCGCCGAGGCCATGTTTGGCCGCTTCCAAATCGACTTGTGTAAACAGCGCCAGATAATACAGCGCTGCTGGAACGGCGGCGGCCAACGCGATCTGGCCGTAGGGAATATTGAGGAACTCGGCCATCAAAAATGCCGCCG
>JAICHC010000502.1 GCA_025922795.1 Candidatus Binatia bacterium
CCGGGCTTCACGCCGTGCACACCATCGGCCATTCGACGCGCGCAGTAGAAACATTCATCTCGATGCTGCAAGCGCATGCAATCGAGCTAATTACCGACGTGCGCCGATGGCCGGCATCCAAACGGCACCCGCAATTTAACCGCGAGGCATTAGCGGACACGCTGCAAGCGAATGGCATCGCTTATCTCTGGCGCGGCGACCTCGGCGGTTTCCGCAAGCCGGCGCCTAATTCGGTTAACACAGCTTGGCAAGTGGGCACCTTTCGCGCGTATGCCGATTTCATGCTGACGCCTGAATTTGCAACCATCATAAAAGAAGTGGCAGAACTCGCCCGAGCAAAACGCGCTGCGCTCATGTGCGCCGAAGCCGTGCCCTGGCAGTGTCATCGTCAACTGTTGTCCGACGCGTTTCTCGTGCGCGGCTGCCAGATGCGCCACATCATGGACGGCGGCTGCCGCGAGCATCGGCTCCCTCCGTTCGCGCGCCAAGAAGGCGAGCGCATCATCTACAGCGGCCTGGTTTAATCGTTGCGGGCCGAAACGCTCGAGTTGAAGATTACGAGGGCAAATAAACCGGCGCAAAGCACTCTGGCCGACCTTCGACCAGACTAACGCTTTTCTCGTTCGGCGCGGTCGAATACGCAGGCCGTCGGTTGTTTGCTCTCGTCGCGCAGAATATTTTTTTGCACCTTCGAGCTCGGAGTTTTCG
Source organism: Candidatus Binatia bacterium (assembly GCA_025922795.1). Next base: position 709 of record JAICHC010000502.1, read on the forward strand.
GCAGCTCGGCGCGATATTCGATGTAGCGCGGCACTTTGAAAGCCGCCAGGTGCCCTTTGCAGAAGTTCCAAATCTCTTCGGCCGGCACGCTGGAGGGGATCGCCGGCGGTTTCAGCACGATGTAGGCTTTCACTTCTTCGCCGCGAATTTGATCCGGGACGGCAATAACGGCTGACTCGGCGACAGCCGGATGCGAATTGAGCACGCGCTCGACTTCCTCCGATGAAATATTTTCGTCGCCGCGCCGCACCATGTCTTTGACGCGGTCGACGAAATAAAGATAACCATCGCGGTCGAGATACCCGAGATCACCGGTGTAGAGCCAACCATTTTTCAAGGTTTTGGCCGTGGCTTCGGGGTTCTTGTAGTAACCTTTCATCACCGTCGGACTTTGCTTGACGATCTCTCCGGCCTTTCCAGGCGGGAGTGGCTGGCCGTTTTCATCGTGAATTGCCATGCGGTGCACTTCCGGGGCCAAGAGCACGCCGCAGCTCCCAAGTTTCTCCTTCGGCATGTTTTGCGGCCCGATGATACTGAGAATATCTTCGGTCAGACTGTAGGACGGCACGCCCTTGACGCCGAATCGCTCTTCGAAGCGCACATGCATCTCGGGCGAGAGTAAGGTCACGATCAAGCGCAATGGATTGTCTCGATCGTCGGGCTTTTCCGGCAAGCTCAGCAGAATCTGCGGGATCGTACGCATCAAGCTCGACGTCGTTGCGCCGTACTCCCTCACCTGCTCCCAGAAGTGCGACGCGCTGAACTTTTCCACAAGCACGATGCTGCCGCCGGCCGACAGCGTTGCGATGCAGGTATGGCAAAGCGCGTTGACGTGAAAAAGCGGCAGCACGCACAGCACCCGGTCGCTCTCGTTCCAACCTAAGCCTTGAGCGCGCATGCGCGGCGCAAACGCGTAGGCGTATTGCGACAGCATGACGCCCTTGGGCCGATCCGTGGTGCCGGACGTGTAGGTGATCGAGGCGAGGTCTTCGGGATCCACGGCTTCGCTGCGCGACTGGTCGGAAACACCGGATAAGAGTTTGTCCCACGAAAGCGCGCCCGAATATTCCCGTGTGCCGGTAACGATCGCCGTTTTGAGATCGGAAAGTTTTGGCCGCAAGCAATCGATCAACGCCAACAATTCGGGGGACGTGAGCACGATCGAGGCTTCCGAGTGGTGCAGCACGTACTCGGCTTCCTCGGCGGTGTACTGAGGGTTGAGCGGCACGAAAACCGCGCCAATCTGGGTCACAGCAAAAGTGGCGAAGAGAAACTCGGCACAGTTCGGCAGCAAGAAGGCGATCCGGTCACCCTTTTTGACTCCGATCCGAATAAAACCATTGGCGACGCGATCGACCGCGCGTTGGAACTCCGAGTAGGTCCACCGGCTCTCTTTGAAAATCAGCGCCAGTTGATCCGGATGTTGCGCTACGCGCGCGCCGAGTAATTCGGTCAAGGTTGCGGGCGATGAGTGTTCCATGGTCACGTTAGCTTTTTTACCGATTGCAGAACCCGGTCGATAAACTTTTTTGCTTCGCCAAGGTATGTCTCCGGCCTTCCCAGCGCCTGCCAGTCGACTTGACCTTTTTTGACCGCATTCCCCGCCAAAGCTTTAACCGCATCGATCAGCGGCTTATTTTCGGCGACTGCGACGACGCATGCCTGTTTCACCAACTCTTCGGCGTTCGAGCGTGGCATCGCATTCGACAGAGCAAAGACGGCGGACTCGGCGAGAATAATATCGTTGGCCCGCGTAATATTGACGCGCATCCTAGCTGCGTCCACCTGCAGATTATGAGCAAGAGCGAGCGCATGCTTGAGCGCGCCACCGGTAAGAAGAATCATCTGCGGCAGCGATAACCACTCCAGCTGCCAACCGTGGGTGGCGCGCTCGTGCTCCTGAATTTGCGCGTGGTGCATGGCGGACAGGAGAGACGCATTGGTTCGCGCCGCGGCGAGGATCAGCTCGCTGGTGATCGGATTGGACTTCTGTGGCATGGTGCTGCTGCCACCGCGGCCTTCTTCCGCCGACTCGGCGACTTCGCCGACTTCGATTTGTGCCAAGAGAATGATATCTTCGGCCATCTTTCCCAACGTGCCGGTCACCAGACTCAGCCAACCGGCCAACTCGACGAAATTGTCGCGTTGGGCGTGCCAAGGCATCACCGGCACTTCTAACTGTAGTTCTCTGGCCAATTCTTCGGTAACGAGCAAGCCTTTATCACCCAAAGCCGCCAACGTCCCCGCGGCGCCGCCGAACTGCACAACCAGCAGCCGTGGCGATATTTCGACCAGCCGTTCGACATGGCGCAGGAGCGGCGCGATCCAGCTTGTCACTTTCAAGCCAAATGTGATCGGCAACGCCTGCTGCCCGTGGGTGCGCCCAGCGAGAACGGTGTCTCGATGGCGGTCGGCCAGCGCGCTCAAGTCACGCGCGATCTCGCCAAGCCGCGCTCTCATCACTTTAATCGCGGAGCGCAACTGCAAAACGCAAGCGGTATCCATGACGTCCTGTGTCGTCGCGCCCCAATGCACGAATGGCTCGGCGTCGGGGCCCACCTGTTTACGGATCTCTTGGATCAGGGCAATGATTGGAAAGCCGGAGCGGGAGGTTCCCTTTGTCAACGCCCCGATGTCGACCTTGTCCGCGGTCGCTTTGGTCATCTGCTCCGCCGCCTGCGCCGGAATAACCCCGACTCTTGCCTCCGCGCGAGCGAGAGCAACTTCCACTTCGACTAAGGCGCGGACAAAGGCATCGTCGCTCAACAACGACGCTATTTCCTCGTCGGTGAAAAGCGGCGCAAAGATGGCTGAATCGAGCGGAGTGGCCATTGAACCTACTAAGGAGTCCGTTAGTTAGTAGACATACTGGGACGAAGGGGCGAGTCGTGGAAAGCGCAGGCACCAGGACTCAAAGGACGCTTTCGCACCCAC
>JAICHC010000503.1 GCA_025922795.1 Candidatus Binatia bacterium
AAAGGGCCGGGCGAAGAACTTTTAAAAAAATTGATGTACGATGCGAAGCTGCTTTTGCAGGACCACGAAATCAATCAAGTGCGCGTGGATCTCGGTGAAAATCCCGCGAATATGATTTGGCTCTGGGGGCAGGGAAGAGCGCCGCAATTGCCGCCGCTCACCAAGCGCTTCGGCATCAAGGGCGGCGTCATCTCGGCCGTCGATATCATCCATGGTCTCGGCGTCTATGCCGGACTCGAGCGCATCGACGTGCCGGGGATCACCGGGTTTCTCGATACCAACTACGTCGGCAAAGCAGAGTACGGCGTGCGCTCGCTGGAAAGGAACGATTTGGTCTTCATTCACGTCGAGGCGATCGACGAAGCCGGGCACATGGGCGATGTCGAAAAGAAAATCCAGGCGCTGGAAGACTTCGATGAGAAAGTCGTCGGCACGGTGCTCAAGAGAATGGCCCATCGCGACGATTATCGAATTCTCTTAATGCCCGACCATCCGACCGCAATCGCGCTCAAAACTCACGTCGCTGATCCCGTGCCGTTCGTTTTGTTTTCCGCCGAAGCCCCGCGAAACAACGGCAAGGTGGGCTATAATGAAAAAGATGCGGCAAAGACCGGTATTGTTGCCAACAAAGCGTATCGGCTAATGGACGCGCTGATCGAAGGGAGGCCGACATGGACCGAAATTTAGCATTGGAAGCCGTTCGCGTGACCGAGGCAGCGGCGCTAAATTGCGCCCGTTGGGCGGGACGCGGAGATGAGACCGCCGCGGACCAAGCAGCGGTGGATGCCATGCGCAAAGCCTTCGATGCCCTTGCGATCGACGGCACGGTGGTGATCGGCGAAGGGGAGCGCGACGAGGCGCCGATGCTCTACATCGGCGAGAAGGTCGGCTCCGGCGGCCCCAAAGTCGATATCGCCCTCGATCCTCTCGAAGGTACGACGATCTGCGCCAATGGCGCGGCCAATGCGCTTGCCGTCATCGCGATGGCGGACGGCGGCAACCTATTGCATTGCCCGGATACCTATATGGCGAAAATCGCCGCCGGCCCGGCCGGCAGGGGGGTAGTCGATCTCGACAAATCGCCGACGGAGAATCTCCAGGCGTTGGCCGAAGCCAAACGCTGCCGAATCGAAGATCTCACGGTTATCATTTTATCTCGCCCGCGCCATCAAGCGATTATTCAGGAAGTGCGCAAGGCGGGTGCCCGCATCCGCCTGATCGGCGACGGCGATGTTTCGGCCGCGATCGCGACAACCAAGCCGGAAACCGGGATCGATCTCCTGCTCGGCATCGGGGGCGCGCCCGAAGGTGTTTTAGCGGCCGCCGCATTGCGCTGCGTCGGCGGCGAATTTCAGGGGCGCTTGGCGCCGCGCAACGATGAGGAAGTCGAGCGGGCAAAAAAAATGGGCGTCACCGACATCAAACGAAAATTTAACCTTGACGAACTCGCCGCCGGCGACGTCATGTTCGCCGCCACCGGGGTTACCGATGGCGACTATTTGCATGGCGTGCATTTTTTTCCCGGCGGCGCGACGACGCAGTCGGTGGTGATGCGCTCGAAGACCAAAACGATTCGCGTGATTAACGCGACTCACTATTTCGAGCACAAGCCGTCTTACTGATCGCGTTTTTGTTCCCGGCGTTAAGGCTCTCCTCGCGCTCGCGTGCAGGTCATCGCTTGACGGCGAGAGCGACGCTCCAAAAATCCCTTCACATGGCCACCCGGCGCAAGAAGCCACGGAAAAGAACCTGGGGGAGAATGCTGCTGCTGTTTCTTCTGGTCCCGCTGACGGTTTGGTTTGGCGCTTTTTTACTTTGGCTTTACTGGTACGATCTCAACAGCTGGTTCGCGCCGGAGAGCGCTCGGCGCGCCGGTCCAAAACCGGCGGGGCAGATGGAACCGAACGATCAGCGCGGGCGCTCGACAGCGCCAGCACCGCAAGAAAAATTGTTCGAAGAAGATCGTCAAAAACTTGAAGACATCCTGAAACGCCGCAGCTGATCTGCGCCGGCAGGCTCGAACTGCACGCTTTCGATAAAAGAACGCGATCCAAGCGCTCCTCAAGTGTGATTGAAACCTACAAGTTCGCGCCGGCCGGTTTGAAGGAGCTTTGGGGCGATGTTAATCTGAGCGGCAATGACGAGGTTTTTTTGGCACGATATTCCTAAGCCGATCATCGGGATGTCGCCGATGGACGGCGTGACGGATGCATCCTTTCGCTATATCACCGCGAAGCACGGCGGCCCGGACGTGACCTTGACCGAATTCGTCAATATTCAGGCCGCTCTCTATTCACTGCACACACTGCTTAAAGATTTTACTTATTGTGAACTCGAGCGTCCGGTGGTGGCGCAGATTTACGGCAAGACACCGGAGCTTTTTTACAAGGTAGCGCACATCGTGTGCGAGCTTGGCTTTGACGGCCTGGACATCAACATGGGCTGCCCGGCCAAGAACGTTGCGGCTTCGGGTTGCGGTGCGGCGCTCATCCGCACTCCCGATTTGGCGCGTGAGATCATCCGGGCAACGCGGCAAGGAATCATGGATTGGCAGTCGGGCCAGCGCCTCGATGCGCTGGGTTTCGCCGGCGACGCCGTTGAGCAGATCAAAGCGTTCAATCGGCGACGCAATCCGGAGACCCGGCTGCTTGAGCGCCGGTTAATTCCCGTGTCGGTCAAGACCCGTCTGGGTTATGATCGGAATGTGATCGACGAGTGGCTGAGCACGCTTCTGGCCGAGCAGCCCTCGGCGATCTCGCTGCATGGCCGCACGTTGCAACAAGGCTATAAAGGCGATGCCGATTGGGATGCGATTGCACGCGCCGTTGAGATTGCTGAAGGCTCAAGCGTGCTGATTATCGGAAACGGCGATGTTCAAGATCTGTGTGATGCCTACCGGCGCGTGCGCCAAACCGGAGTCGATGGCATTTTGATCGGCCGTGGCGCCCAAGGCAATCCGTGGCTGTTTCGCGGAAAACACGCGGTGAAACAAGCGCTCGGTTGCGATGATGAGCGGATGCTTCGTGCGACGATGCCGGTGGGTGTCGAAGAGCGATTCCGAGTGATCGTCGAACACTGCGAACATTTCGAAGCTCTATGCGGCCCAGCGAGATTCGTCGCCATGCGCAAGCACTTGACCTGGTACTGCCGTAATTTTCGCGGCGCCGCGGACATGCGCGCGCGCATGACCCGAGCGAACAGCGCCGCCGACGTGCGCCGCTGCCTCGCAGAGTTCATGACGAGTGCGCCAGACGGAGCTTGTGGCGCATTCGCGTCGCTGCCCAACAACGCATTCCGATCGTCGGAAGTCTTGCTCTCGCCTTAGCGGATTCGTTGATGCGATTGATTCTGGCCTCGACGTCGCCGCGGCGTCGCGAGATTCTGGGCCTGCTCGGCAGGCCCTTTGAAGTTATCGCTCCGGAATTTGATGAACGGATTTCCACGCACCTGTCGATCGGCGAGGAGGTTCTCCAGTTCGCCGTCGGCAAAGCGCAGTCGGTGGCGGCCAAGCATCCCGAAAGCATCGTTATCGGCAGCGATACGATGATCCGGCTCGACGGCGAAAAAATCGGCAAACCGCTCGACGAGTTGGGCATTCCAGAGCACGTGTTGATGCACCTTTCCACGCCACCGGGTTTC
>JAICHC010000504.1 GCA_025922795.1 Candidatus Binatia bacterium
AAATCGATTCGCGTCCCTCTGGTCCGTAATACGCGGCACGATGGAATTCTGCTTCCGTGGGAAGTCTCTTGCCGACCCAATTTGCGTAGGCGCGCGCTTCGGCGAGGCTGACGTACACGGGCCAACTGGCCACTTGCTCCAGCGGAAGCATGTCGAACATAGTGTAGTAGAACCACTTCCGTTCCCGCCGAACCCAACAGACCGGATGGTTCTTGCCTTCAAGTTGCTTCCAGTGCCAGTCTTCCGCGCGCCAAAAACGCGGCTCCTCGTATGCTCCCGAATCGACGAACCTCCAATACTCGCCGTTCGTGACCGGAAGTGAATCGATAGTGAAAGACGGCACCTCCGCCAGCATCTCTTCGAATTCATTGTCCCAGCCGAAAGGCAGGTCGTCGAATTTCCCGCCTAAGCGCGCCCTGCCGGCGGGAATGGAAATCGCTCGCGAGTCCACCGCCCGCTGGAAAGAATACCGTGGAAAAGATTTCGGCCGCCGTTTCCGATCGAGCGGCAGCTGCTGCAGCATATACACCAATGTTTCCTGGTGCATGAACTCATGCTCCAGAACCATTTGAAAGACCCGCCCGTCCCGAGCCATGATGTGGGTTGAATCCGAGCGGACGGCCTCCAAAGATTCCAACAAGGCCCCGCGCACCTTGTCGCGATACGCGAGCGTTTCCGCCACGCTCGGCCAATCCGCTGGAACTTCTGGATGCCAGTGACACTCACCGGTATCGACATCGGGATCAATACCGCGGCAAAACAGATCGTCGAAATAGCGATTGAATGACTTCCACTTGAGCAGCGCACCGCAGATCTGGTTCCAGGAAAACGCGGGTAAGTGTCCGACGTAAAAAATGAATGGATGGCGCCACACGATCGGCGTCGCCAGTAAATCACTAGCTGCGACAACCGCGAAAATTTCATCCGTGCGCGCCCACGCCGAGAAAAATTTTTCTCGGAGATTTTCGACTTTGTCAAAGCTGCTGCGTTGTAGTGGACGCGCCATAGAACATTCGGGCTGATGATTGATAAAAACTATATACTACATAGGGCGTGCCTATGTAAGTGGAGGACAGAAACTTTTTGGAATAAGCGGAAAGTCAGGATGGCTTCACGAACTCGCGGAAAGCCTGCGCGATCGGATGGAGCGGGCGGCGGCGGTGAAACACTTCATAAATATCGCGCTCCATCGCCAAGCCGCGAATCGGAACTTCGACAATACTGCCCTCGGCCAGCTCGTGCTTAATAGAAACGCGCGATAGGATCGATACGCCGAAACCCGCCAACAGCGCTTCTTTCACCGCTTCGGTACTGCCGAGCTCCATTGAAATATTGAGAAAATCGCCCGGTGAGCGCCGGCCCTTCGACAGAAGATGACGCAAAGAATCGAGCGTTCCTGAACCATGTTCTCGCGATATGAACTTTTCCGAGCGTAGTTCTTTCAACTGGACGAATTTACGCTTCGTCCAGGGGTGATTCTTCGGCACCGCGAGGACCATTTCATCCGTCCATATCTTCTTAAAGCAAAGCCGTGACTCATTCCCCTTGAAACCGACAAACCCGAGTTCGACTTTGCCGTCCAGGACGTCTTCGATAATTCCGGCGGAGTCGCGGATACGCAGGATCGGCTTGACCTCGGGAAATTTTTTGGTGAAGGCTCCGAGCTTTTGCGGCAGCAAGTATTCTCCCGGTATGGTGCTGCCGCCGACCCACAGCTCGCCGCTCAATGTGCCGTGGAACTGCTCGACGGCAGCCACCGTTTCGCGTCTGAAGGCGAGCAGCGTTTTAGCGCGCTCGGACAAAAGCTTGCCCAAAGGAGTCAAACTGACCCGACCGTGAATGCGATAGAGCAGCTGGCCTTCCAAAGACTCTTCCAATTCCTGAACATGAGCGCTGACCGTCGGTTGGCGCAACGAGAGCAGCTCGGCCGCCTGAGAAAAACTCTTCAGCTCCGCGACCCAGTAGAAAATTTCCAGCTTGCGGAGATCGAGGTCGGCCTTTATTTTACCCATGGGGCGAAAGCCTAACGAAAACACGCGCAGGAGCCGCGTCGGCGGGGCATGAAACGACGTCGCCGGAAGAGCGGCAAGCGAAAGGTTGTCGCCATCCTCTCTCCCGGCGCCGTGCAAGATTATTTGTTCAAAGATTCCAGAACTTCCGCCGGATGCGCTTCCGCGTTGGCGACCGGAATCCAATGCTTTTTGATCGTACCATCGGGGCCGATCAACGCAGTCGAGCGGATCGGTCCCTCAACGGTCTCGCCCTGGGCATTTTGTCTCGGCCCCCAAGCGCCGTAGGTCTTCATCACTTCGACTTGCGGATCGGAAAGGAGCACAAACGGCAAGTTAAACTTGGCGATAAATTGATTATGCGATTCGATGCTGTCTCTGCTGACGCCGACAACAACAGTATTCGCCTGTGTCACGGTTTGTATAGCGTCGCGGAACCCGCACGCTTCTTTGGTTCAGCCAGGCGTATCGTCCTTTGGATAGAACCAAAGGATCACGTTCTTCCCGGCGTAATCGGCAAGCGAATGGTTCTTGCCGTCGCTCCCGGGCAACGTAAACGCCGGGGCTTTTTGCCCTTCAAGATTAGCCATGGTTACCTCCGTAGTGGTTATATCGAATTTCTCTATCACACCGTTGCGCGATCAATCAAACCCGACGTTGATCGCTTTGTGGGTGCGCGTAATTCGAGGGGATTGGGATGAACGGAGTAATGGAGTACTGGAATACTGGGGTATGGCTTCAAAGACTCGGGGTATCGTCACCGTGGTGCAGGGGTGATTTCCTCGCTCACTCCGTGCGTTGTCATCCTGATATTGAGAGGCTATATTTCTTGCGATGGCCAAGCAATCTCCTTTGACTGATTGGCACCGATCCAACGGTGCCAGCTTCATCGAGCGCAACGGTTGGCTTTTGCCGGCGCATTTCGCCGACGCAGCCGCTGAACACCAGGCGGTTTGCTCGGCCGCCGGTCTCATCGACCTATCCCACCGCGGCTTGCTGCAGTTCACGGGCCCCGACCGAATGTCGTTTCTTCAGGGCATGTTATCCAACGATTTGCGCGCGCTGAAACCCTTTGACGGCCAGTATGCCACCCTTTTGACTCAGCAGGGAAAAGTGATCGCCGATGTGCGCGTGCTTTGCGCGATGAATTCGTTTTATCTCGATTTCTGGGAAAATCTTAAAGAAAAGATCCTGGCCCACCTCAATCGCTATCTGATCGCCGATGACGTCGAGATCGCGGATCGATCGCAGGAATACGCCATCATCTCGGTTCAAGGGCCAAAGGCGCAAACGCTCCTGCAGGACGTCGTCGCGCCCGGCGCTCAATTGCCCACGCGCCCCAAGCAGCACACGATGGCAGACATCGAGCGCACCGCCGTGTGCGTCGTCCGCGACAGCCATACGGGCCAGGCCGGCTACGATCTGATTACGCCACTAGCGAGCGTCGTTAAGATCGCTCAGGCACTCACCCACTTCGGTAAACAACGCTCCGCGTTGTGGATCGGCGAAGATGCACAGAACATTCTCCGGGTCGAATCGGGCATACCGCGTTACGGCGTCGATTTTACCGAGGAAAATTTACTTCTCGAAGTCGGCATTGATGATGCTTTCAGTTACATCAAAGGCTGC
>JAICHC010000505.1 GCA_025922795.1 Candidatus Binatia bacterium
AATGCTGCCGTCGTAGACTTTGCCTTCCAGTTCGATCAAAAGCCCGCCGAGCAGTTCCTCGTCCGTTTCTTCTTGCATGACGACGTCCTTGCCGGAGATGCTGCGCAACTGCTGGCGCAGCTGCTCCGCTAAAACGGTATCCAGCCCAGTAGCGCTGACCACTTTTGCTTCGACCCGGCCCTTGGCTTGGTTGAGCAGACCGCGATAGCTGCTCACGATCCCCGCCAGGTGGGCCAAACGGTCGCGCTCAAGCAAAAGCGAGAAAAACTTAACCGTCAGTGGCGAGAGCTGCTGGCCTTCGACTACTTGGTTGAGAATTGTCCTGCGGGCGCCTAGGGCAAAGGCCGGATTGTTCAGGACTTTTTGCAAATCTGATTCATTATAGAGCGCAATATACTGATCGATCTCGCTGCCGATCTGCTCTTCCTCACCCGCTTCGCGTGCGAGTTGAAAAAGCGCCTTGCTATATCTCCGACTGAGACGGCCTTCGATCATCGCGATTGCCCGATCTGCTGAATGAATTGTTGCACCAGCCGGGCCTGATCCGCCGGCAAAATGCTCTTTTGCACCAACTCGCGTGCCATGGCGTGTGCTTGGCGAGCCATTTCCTCAATAATATTTTGTCGCGCCGTCTTGACTTCCACGTCGGCGAGAAAGCCCGCGTCTTCCCGGATCTTCGCTGCGATGACCTGGGCATCTTCGAGCAGTCTGGCTTTTTCCAGTTCACCTTCCTGGCGCAGCAAGGATCGCATCGAATGAATCTCCTGATCCACGCCGGCGACCTTGGCGCGATATTCGCGGACCAACGCCTCGGCTTTCTGCTTTTTAACCGCCGCCTGGGCCATCGTCGCCACAATGTCTTCGCGCCGCGAGCGCAGGAAATTACGCACCAGCGGAACCGCGAAATAGTAGAGAATCCCGGCGTAAAGAACGAAATTTATCGCCGGATAAATGATTTCGCCGATCGACGGCTCGTGATGTACGGCACCGCTGCCGGCAGCCCATGCTTGAGTCGCTCTGAAAAGTCCGACTCCGCTCACGCCACCTTCCTCCCCAGCGCTTTGCTGGCCATGTCTGCCGCTAGCGCGGCTGCTTCTGCCGTTGCGATCCGCCTTTCCTGCTCAACCGCTATAGCGATCTCTCGGCGGGCCCGTTCGAGAGTCTGCGCTGCTTCCTCTCGCGCCTCAGCGAGAATTTTCTCACGCTCCAGCCGTCCGTTTTGCAAAATTGCTTCTTTGGCGGCATAACCCGCCGCGCGAGCTTGAGCGATTTGCTCCTCGTACTGCGCGCGCAATCGGGCGCCTTCGTGCTCCAGATCCGAACAATCGAGTTGCGCCCCCGTGGTTCTCTGCTCGCGCGCTTCGAGCAATTTCAAATACGGTTTAAAAAGAATTCGATTGAGGATCAGCCACAGGATAATGAACAGAACGATTTGGTACAGGATACTGATATCTAAAGAAATCATTTCGTCACTTCTGGACTACGCCTTCGCGAGTGCCGTGCTCGCTCGGGGGTTGAAACCCAAGCCCCAAATATAAAAAAACCTACGATGGTGAACGTAGGATCTCGGGATGGAATGAACGGCGAACCGAAGTCTAGCTTTTGGATTCGGCTTGCAACTTTGTCGACGGCACCGCCGCAGCCCGCTCCACGCTTGCGCTTCGCGAATCGGCCACACCGCTCATCGGCTTGGCCACTCCCATCGCGCAATCGCCGTCAAACATCACGCCCTCGGTAATTACCAAACGGGGGGCATTGACATCGCCGGTCAGGCGCGCCGGAGCCAGCAACTCGACTCTGTCCTTGGCAATAACATTACCCTCGACCTTGCCGTGGATAATGACCACCTGTCCGAATATTTTGGCACGAACATCCGCGCCGTCACCGATGGTCAGAGTGCCCTGACACTGGATCTCGCCATCCACGGCCCCATCGATTCTGGCAGGCCCTTGAAAGCTCAGCTGACCGCTGACGCGGCTGCCTTTATATAGATAGCCGACCAACCCGGCTGTTGAAGCCGGTAAAACCTCGACTTTGGTTGGTGGTTTCGGTTCCGGCGCGGCGATCACTGGACTGCCCTCAGGCGCCGACGGCTTCACGGCCTGCGGAGACTTCAGGAGCTCTGGCGCCGAGCCTTTTTTCCCACCAGGGTTTCGATCAAACCATGACATCCACTGCTCCCCTTGTCCGGGCAGAGTTTGCTATAACATCCGAAAACCTCGTTGTCAAAACACCGTTGCTCGCCGGGATCGAATTTTTGGCTCTTGAGCGATCATTTGCGACATCCGGTCGAATTTCACCATCTTTTCTTCTGGCCACGCGGCAGTGACATCGCTGAATTCAAATTTCTCAGCTCTTCGGCTTGACCCTCGCCGCGACTTTAGATTAGCTTCCGTTTGTCAATGAAGTCGTAGCGAATTGCGACAGAAAAGAGGCTTTGATGTTCGGAAAATTGCTAGTCATCGTATCGTTATTGCTGAGTCTGTCGATCGGCGCGGCGGCGCAAAATCCTGAAAAGAAGGGTCCCGTCTACGCCACTTTGAAAACCAGCATGGGTGATATCGTGATCCAATTATTCGCTGATAAAGCGCCTAATACGGTCGCTAACTTCATCGGATTGGCAAGTGGAGCCAAAGAATGGAGCGATCCCAAAACTGGCGAGAAAGTGAAACGACCGCTCTATAACGGCACCATTTTCCACCGGGTCATCCCTGGCTTTATGATCCAGGGTGGCGATCCGTTGGGCAACGGCACCGGCGGACCGGGTTTTCGCTTTGCCGACGAGTTCCATGGCGATCTCAAGCATGCTAAAGCCGGCATCGTGTCGATGGCCAACGCTGGTCCGAACACCAACGGTAGCCAATTCTTTATCACTCAGAAAGCGACACCGTGGCTCGACGGCCGCCATAGTGTTTTTGGCGTAGTGGTCAAAGGTCAGGACGTCGTCGATGCTATCATCAATGTTCCGCGCGACTCGCGCGACCGGCCGGTCAAAGACGTCGTGATTAAAGAGGTGGTAATCAGCCGCGGCAGTTGGTAATTCATGATCTCAGAGCGCCGGCGATCGGTCTGCTATTCCAGGTCATAGGGCACGCCCACCTGCTCGCTCACGTCGCGCAACCCTTTCAATACGGACCCCATCAGCGGGATGCCGCGCTCAGTTCGCTCTTCCGCCGTCTCGAACTCAATTTCCCCGGCCACATAGACGCGCTCTTGTCCCGCAATCGGCTGGGTTGCCTTCAAATCCCGGATCAAACGGTCCATGTCGCGTTTAAACTCCTCTGCCCGGCGAAACGTGTCGATCCGGATTGCGCCGAAAAAATGGCCGCGCGGATCTTGGTCTTGATTGAGCGCTGTAATCGTGCCCGTGAGCACGCCGCAGAGAACTTCGACGACAATGGCCAGGCCGGGTTGTTCGATGTGGTTCCCCACCCTGACTTCGCGCGCAACGGCTGGATCTACCTCGCGTATTCGGAACCCCGTAACGATGCGGGCGCGCGCGGTTCGCTCACGCGCATCATCCGCGGCCGGGTTCGCGACGGTGCGTGGGTCGATCAGGAAAACATCTTCCAGGGCGCGCCCCAGTTCTACCGCCAGTCGGGGGGCGTCCACTATGGCGGAC
>JAICHC010000506.1 GCA_025922795.1 Candidatus Binatia bacterium
ACACGGCGGTAAATCCGAGCGCACAGCCAAGAATGATCTTCCAGCATTGCGTGAGCGCTATCGGCTATCCAAAGACGAAGCCGACCGCCGCGTTCACGATGCTCTGAAGAACATCGAGCGCAGCGACATCGGCACCCTACACAGTTTCGCAGCAAGCTTGCTGCAGCTCTACCCGCTTGAAGCCGGCATCGATCCGCAGTTTCACGAAGACGACGGCAAGGAGTTTGACCGATTATTCGACGTACAATGGGATCTTTGGCTCGATCAGGAGCTCTCCGCGACGGCGAGTCAACCGGCGGCGTGGAGAACTCTGTTCGCCAAGGTCACCCTCGAGCATATCAAAGCCCTGGCAAAATCACTCTGCTCGGAATCCTTCGCGGTTCGAGACAAATCGAGGACAACTGCGGTTACGCCGCGAGCTATTCGCGAGTGGTTGACGGATCTGGAAAGGATCTCGACCGCGCTCATCCGGCAGTATAGCGAAGACCGCATGAACGAGAAGCTCGTCCGCGCGGCGCGGGTTATCATTCAAAACTACCTTCAAGGCGCGGAAATACGAACCGCCGAGCTCGCAGACGCGAAATTACTCGTTGCTCAAAAAACCATCAACCGTGAGCGCAAAGGTTGGTCTGAGAACGAGCTCCACAAAGCTCAGGAACTAGTGCGCGCCGCCAAAGGCCTTAGCCAAGTCGATGCCGAGATCACCGCTTTGTTATGGAACTTGCTTGCTCCCTTCGTCGTAAAATTCCGGGAATTTTTCGTGCGCGAGGGCTTCGTTTCATTCGACGGCTTGCTCATTCGCGCGCGTGACCTCGTTCGCGACCAGATACGCGTGCGCGAGGAGTTGAAACGGCGGTACCGGACGATTCTGATCGACGAATTTCAAGACACCGATCCGATCCAGTACGAGATCCTGCTCTATTTGGCCGAACAAGAAGGCTCGTCAGCCATGGATTGGCGCAAGGTCAAACTGACACCGGGAAAAGTCTTCGTCGTCGGTGATCCGAAGCAATCCATTTACGCGTTTCGCCGCGCCGATATCGAAGCTTATCTCGAAGTTGTGGAGAAAATCATCAAAGCGCAAGACGGCCTCGAGTGCCGATTAACCACTAATTTCCGCAGCAACGCTGGGATCCTCGATGTAGTCAACGGCATCTTCACTGAGCTTATCCAGGCCCAGGACGGACTCCAACCGCCGTACAGCGCAATTTATTCCGCGCCCGACAGGTCGGCCGCCCCGGCCGGCCATTTTCCCACCGTTCAGGTTCGAAAACTTGTCGCCGGGGGAAAAATCGATGCGGAACAGGCCCGTCGGATCGAAGGCGCAAGTCTCGCATCCTGGCTCAAAGACGAAGTTATCGGCAAGGCAATCATTTTCAACAAGACCGGCCAGGCGCTCCAGGCGCAGGCGAAAGATGTGGCGATCCTGTTTCGCAAGCTCACGGACATTCACGACTATTTGGAATACTTTCGCGGACACTCCATTCGATACGTCGTCGAGGGCGAGCGTCACTTCTACGCTGCAAAGGAGATTATCGATGCCGTCAATCTGTTTCGCGCCATAGAAAATCCGCACGACCGCTTGGCGCTTGTCGGAGTTTTACGCTCGCCCCTGGGCGGCTTGACCGACCGGCAGATTTTGGAGGTCCACCAACTCGATGCGCTCGACTATCGGAAAGTGGATCACCTGGAGAAACAGAACGACTTGGCGGTGCTCGCTCGCCTCTATCGCATACTGATTAGGCTTCATGAAGCGACGCGTTTGTTGCCGGTCGGCGAGGCGATCAGCAAAATTTTTGCATCGCTGCCGCTAAAACTCCTGGCTGCCTGTTACTTTCATGGCGAGCAGGCAGTCGCCAATCTCGAAAAACTGCGCCAGCAAGCGATCCTGCTCGGCCACGTGGGGTCGACGACTTTCAAAGAAGCCATTCGTCAACTGCAAAAGCGGGTCCTCGATATAAAGGAAGAAGGCGAAAGCGTCCTCGCCGAAGAAAATATTGACGCCCTGCGCATCATGAGCATCCACAAAGCCAAGGGCCTGGAATTTCCCATCGTCATCCTGGCAGGCTGCCACAGCGGCACCGATGGTCGGCCGACGAGTGATGCAGATGCGCTCTTCGACTGGTCCACCGGGCTCACCGGAATACGTATCGGCCAGATCTGGGATCTGCCGGGATTGTTTATCGCTGAGAAATCGCGAGCGCGAGCCGCCGAGGAGCAAAAACGCGTGCTTTACGTCGCGATGACCCGGGCGCGAGAACACCTGATCGTCTCATGCGCTCCGGCGACGCGGCGCATGGACGGCAGCTTTCTTTCCATGTTGGACGAAAATTTAAGCGGAAATATCGAAGCCGCCGACTCTTCAAAAATCACTAGCGTCGGGAACGGCAGGATCGACATTGAAGTGATATCGCAGAGCCTTACGGCGCCGGGCAAGCACGTCGGCAAACCCCGCCGGAGCCAAAAGCGCAATTGGCAGCCTTTTCTCGATGCCTGGGCGAAACGGCGCACTCGCTATCAGGCGGCGTTGATTCAGCCGCCTTTCTTGACCCCCACCTGGCTCGAGCAACGTGATGAAGAAATCACGGAAACTCGCTCCGGGGTTTCTCATCGTCCGCTTGAGCGCACACCGGCATTGCTAATCGGCGTGTTTGCCCACGTCTTTCTGCAAAATTGGGATTTTACTGCCGCCACGAACAGTTTTCGTGAGCACTTGAAGATCTTGACCGAGCATTCTCTAGTTGAACAAACCGAGCGGGCCCGGGGCCAGATCGAAGCCGGGCTCGAAACAATTTTCCAGGCTTTCTTTTGCTCCCGAGTCTACCGCGAGCTGGCCGGCGCGCGCATCCTCGGCCGTGAAGTGCCTCTCTTGGTGCCCTGGGACGGTCAGGTCATGGAAGGCGTGATCGACGTGATCTACGAGCGAGGCGGCTTGCTTTACTTGGCCGACTATAAGACAGATAAGATCGAAAAAAACAATTTGAGCCAAGCGGCGGCGCGCTATCGCCAGCAAGCAGAGATTTACTCGCAAGCGGTGAGACAGAGTCTCGGGCGCGAGCCGGCTGCATTCAAGATCATTTTCTTGCGTCTGGGCGAAGCGGTCGAGATTGGCGGGGAGAAAAATAAGCAAGGGGTACTTTTCTAGTGTAATCGCCTCGCAGCGCGGTCGAGAGTATCCGTCATTTTGATGACGAGATCGGTCTTAGCACTCTTAGGCGCCGATCCCCCTCGACCGGGACGACGAAACCAACCACAAAGACACGTTTGTCTAGGGCTTGTTCCACAATTTTCCAGACAGGACGATAAAGCGTTTATGAAAATCTGTTTTTTGGATATCGAAACCGTCCCCACCGACCGGTCGCTGGAGCAAAATGGTTTGCTTGACGCGCAGATTCAGCTCGACGAGGCGGACCTCATCAAGAAGCTCAGCCTCTCGGCTGCGACCGCAAAAATTCTTTGCCTCTGTTACGCCATCGAGCCGCCGATGGAGGCCGAAGTTCAGGTGCTCGAGGGCGAAGAGACGGAGATTATCAAAAGCTTTTGGGAATTGGCCGTCGATTGTAATCTCTTTGTCGGCCACAATATTCTCGATTTCGACTTGCGATTCAT
>JAICHC010000507.1 GCA_025922795.1 Candidatus Binatia bacterium
CGTCGTCGAGCGCCCGCTGGCGCAGAAGGGCATTAATCGGTCCGAGCTCGGACGCGAAAAATTTATCGAGACGGTCTGGCGTTGGAAACAGGAAGCCGGTAACGCGATCTTGCATCAGCTTAAAGCTTTGGGCGTCTCTTGCGACTGGAGCCACGAACGGTTCACGATGGACGAGGGACTCTCGCGCGCCGTGCGCGAGGCGTTCGTCAGCCTGTGGGAAGACCAGCTGCTTTACCGCGCTCAGCGGTTGATCAATTGGTGCCCGCGCTGCAAGACCGCGCTGGCCGACATCGAAGTGGTGCACGAGGAATCGGACGGAACCCTCTGGCATATACGATATCCCTTGGCCGATGATTCGGCGCGGGCGCTCACGGTGGCAACCACCCGGCCGGAAACCATGCTCGGCGATACCGGAGTGGCAGTGCACCCCGACGATGAGCGTCATCAGCGCTTCATCGGAAAAAACATTCGTTTGCCGATCACCGGCCGGATCGTGCCGGTGATTGCCGATCCATACGTCGATCGCGAATTCGGCACCGGCGCGCTCAAGATCACACCCGGTCATGATTTTAATGATTTTGAAATCGGCGAGCGTTTTGCTCTGGACAAGATCAGCATCTTCGATGCCGACGCGCGGGTCGACCGGGCGGCGTTTGTCAATCGGGACGAGAGCGGCGATTGGATCGAGCGCTATCGTGGCAAAGACCGCTTCGAAGCAAGAAAACTAATCGTCGCAGATCTGCAGGACCAGGGTTTTCTCGAGAAGACCGAGGCCCACAAGCTCGCGGTCGGCCATTGTTATCGCTGCCAGACCATCATCGAGCCGTATTTGACGCCGCAGTGGTTCATCGATATCAAACCGCTGGCGGGACCGGCATTGCAGGCGGTGTGCGACGGCCGGGTTCGGATTATCCCCGAGGGCTGGTGCAACTCCTATTTCGCCTGGATGGAGAACATAAAGGACTGGTGCATCTCGCGGCAAATCTGGTGGGGCCATCAAATTCCCGCCTGGTATTGCGCCAGTTGCGACGCCGCAAACTTGATTCAAGGGGCCGAAGGTGAATACAGGCTGAGCAAGGATGCCAAACCCATCGTCGCGCGGCAGGTCCCGGAGAGATGCCCGCAATGCGGCTCTGCCGAGCTGGTTCAGGACCCGGATGTTCTCGATACCTGGTTCTCGTCGGGACTGTGGCCATTCTCGACCTTAGGCTGGCCCGACCGGACCGAAGACTTGCAGCGCTTTTATCCGACCTCGACCCTGATCACCGGTTTTGACATCCTTTTCTTCTGGGTTGCGCGCATGATCATGATGGGTCTCAAGTTCATGGGCGATGTGCCTTTCGGTCACGTCTACATTCACGCCCTGGTGCGCGATGAGCAGGGCCAAAAGATGTCCAAATCCAAGGGCAACGTCATCGACCCGCTCGAGATCATGAGCCAGTACGGCACGGATGCATTCCGTTTCACGCTGGCGGCGATGGCGGCCATGGGGCGGGATATCAAGTTGGCTGAAGACCGTATCGCCGGTTATCAAAACTTCGTCAACAAGTTGTGGAATGCCGCCCGTTTCACCCAGATGAATCTGGCCCGCGGGAATGGGGCCGGCGCTGAAAACGGCAGCGTGTTGAACCACCAAGATCTCGGTTTCGCCGAGCGCTGGATTCGCGCGCGGCTGGCTTTCGCGATCACCGAAGCGCGCCAGGCGATCGACGCCTATCGCTTCAATGACTACGCCAACGTGCTCTATCAGTTCACCTGGCATGAGTTCTGTGACTGGTACATCGAAATGAGCAAGCTCGCTCTGAACAGTCCCGACGCCAATACCGCCGGGCGCAGTCGAAGACTATTGCGCGAGCTGTTGGATCAGATTCTCTTGCTGCTCCATCCGCTGATGCCGTTTGTGACCGAGGAGATTTGGCAGGTGCTGGGTGGCGGCCGGCGTAGCATCATGGTGCAGGCTTACCCGGTCGCGCAGGCCGGCTGGACCGACGAGGAGGCAGAAAAAAAGATGGCCTTCTTGATGGCCGTGATTCGCGCCGTCAGAAATCTTCGGACCGAAACGAATTGCCCGCCCGGTAAGGAGGTCAAGGTGATTTTCTGCGGCCCGGAAACGGATCTTGCATTCTTGCGCGAGCAACAGCCGTATCTCCGCGCGCTGGCGCGTGCCGTCATGGCGGAAGCTCACGCATCTGGCGAGCGTCCAAAGAGCGCCGCGACCGCCGTCGTCGGCCCCATCGAAATCTACCTGCCGCTCGATGACTTGGTCAACCTCGCGGAGGAACGGGCAAGGTTGTCGAAAGAAGTGGACAAGATCGAAGACGAGCTGGCGCGCGTGCAAAAGAAACTTGCCAACCGCGATTTCATGGCGAAGGCCAAAGCCGAGGTGATCCAAAAGGAAAAGGACAAGGCGGTTCAGTTCGAGGAAAAGATACGCACCTTGCGCAGCAGCTTGGAAAAGATCGACGGACTTCAAGCGGGAGGGATAAGCTAATGGATATTTTAGTCAGCCCTCAGATCGAGCGATTGATTCGCGATGCGCTGGACGAAGACATCGGCGCGGGTGATTTGGCGACCATGGCGACGATTGCGGCCGAGTTGCGCGGTACCGGATTATTCCGCGCCAAGAAAGCCGGCGTGGTGGCCGGTATGGTGCTGCTCGACCGTATTTTCTATTTCATCGATCCGAAAGTCGAAGTGCGGTTGCTGACGAAGGACGGCGCGCAAGTCAAAGAGGGCACCGTGGTCGCAGAAGCGGTCGGGCCGGTGCGCGCGCTACTGTTAGCCGAGCGGACAGCGCTCAATTTTCTCCAGCGACTGTCGGGTACCGCAACGCTGACCCGCAAATACGTCGAGGCGGTCAAGGATTATCCGTGCAAAGTGCTCGATACCCGTAAGACAACACCGGGGCTGCGCACTCTGGAAAAGTACGCGGTGCGCATGGGCGGCGGGATGAACCACCGAATCGGCCTGTACGATGCCGCTTTGGTGAAAGATAATCATATCGAAGCGACCGGCTCGATCGCCGAGGCGGTGAAAGCGGTGCGCCGCCACGCGCCGTTTATGGCGAAGATCGAAGTGGAAGCAAGTAACCTAAAGCAGGTTCAAGAAGCAGTCGAGGCCGGAGCCGACGTCGTCATGCTCGATAATATGACGCTTGCGCAAATGGCCGAGGCGGTCAAGTTGATCAATAAGCGCGCAGATGTCGAAGCCTCCGGCGGCATCACGCTGGAAAACATCCGCCAGGTGGCGGCGACGGGCGTGGATTTTATCTCGTCCGGGGCGCTCACTCATTCGGCGCCGGTGGTCGATTTCAACATGAAGATTACTATGAATGGCGCCAAGTGAAACAAACGCCATACCGACCGCGCCTTCCGGCGCAGCCCTCGACATCACGGACGTTCGCGCGCGGCTAAGTGCGAAACGTTTAGGCACTCGCTTTCATTACTTCACCGAACTCGACTCGACCAACACCTGGGCGCGCGAGCTTGCCGAGAGCGGAGCGGCAGAAGGCGAAATCGTTATCGCCGAGACGCAAACCCAAGGCCGCGGCCGCCTGGGACGGCGTTGGGAATCTCCTCCGTTGAGCAATCTCTATCTCTCGATTGTCC
>JAICHC010000508.1 GCA_025922795.1 Candidatus Binatia bacterium
CAAAAGATCGGGATCGGCTCGACGGGCTTGGGCTCGATGGTCACGTCTTCGAACGAGAATATCTTGCCCCGGTACGAGGCATTATTCTCTTTCCATATCAGCCGCGCGATCTCGACGGTCTCGCGCAGGATTTCGACGCGATCCTCGATCCGCAAGCCAACGGTCGCGAGTTCGGCGGGATTGAATCCCAACCCCATCCCGGCGATCACCCGGCCACCGGCCATATAGGAAAGGCTGGCGAGATCCTGGCTGACCTTGAGCGGCCAGCGCACGGGAACCAGCACCGCGATGCCCAAAATGATTTTTTTCGTCACCGCGGCAACCGCCGAAAGCGTGACGATGGGTTCGACGAACTTGAGCCCCGACCTTTCCATGCCATGCGGATGCCAAATCAAGTGATCTCTCACCCATACGGAATGAAATCCCAGTTCCTCGCACATCCTAGCGCCGTCGATGATCCGGCAAGGCGAGGCCTCTTTACCGAAGTGGGGTAACAAAACACCGAACTGAATTTTTGCCATCGGTCCTGAATTATCCTTTTCTTGTTGCGAGGATCGCCTCTACTGTGCTTGCGGAGAAGGACATAGCAGAAATCGTCCGGCACAACCTCTCGACGTTGCGTTTTTTTGCGCCAAAACTTCTTCCTCTTAGCTTTGCGGCTTATTCTCTGAATCATCGACAATGTGAAAGTCCTCGCCCGCGGGAGCGTAAATCTCGAGAACGCGCGCGACCTTATCACCGCAGTTGCCGGCTTGGTGCCGCACTCCGGGCGGAATGAACGCAACTTCTCCCGGACCCAGGCGAATCTTTTTTCCCTCGACGATGGCCTCAACCTCGCCCTCCAGGACGACGTAAATATTCTCGGCTTTGGCATGGTAGTGCGTCGGGCCCGGTCCGGAATCGACGTTGATGAGATTGATGTGCACATCGACGTTTTTTGCGCCGTCAGCTTCATCGACCAGACGGAGCGCCTTACCACGGTCCCACCGCATGATCCTTACCGGCGCGTCTTCGATGCGCATGACCTTCACTGGCATAATCACCTCCAATTTTACTGAATCAAAATCGGCAGTCGGAATTAGGCGAGCAGTAGTTGAACTCAAGGCAACTTGTCAAGGTCGGTTCCCCTTTTCCGTTCATAGACATGAATGTTTCCCGGCGATGCCGAAATCCGTTTGAAAATTGTTCCGAAACGTTTGCTCAACCTTCGCCTGGAGTCGCTTTAAGCCACTGGCGCTATCGCGATTGCGCAGCGCCCGGCGAAAATCGACAAAACTGTGACGGACGGCAATTACTTGACATAGGAAATATAGGGCTATAAAGAAAACTGCATCCATTCGAGCTGTGAGTCTCATCGCTATTTAATTAATAATGAGCATCAATCACTTTCCGGATTAAACGGCTCAGAGAGTTTCTCCGCATGGCTGCTTTAGTGCCAGCGTATCTCAGAAAGATTCTCTCTGCTCGTCATGCCGCTCCAGGCGGAAAGCAAAGAGGCCGTGATTATATCAAAGTGATTGACGGAATAGAACACACAAACGACGTAGCTGCCATGGCGCAAGTGCGAGATTGAGGGCGATCGCTTGACCGACTTGGTGACGCGCGGAGATGCTTTTATTGCACGCAAACGAAGGACATCGGCGGTGACGAAAGGGGCGACCAGCTAGGAGCTGTGGTTAAAGGAAGAGGGAATTCCTCTTTTAGGGTTACGGCGTCGAAGATGTGACCGCACTGCCGGAAAAAGACGGCGTGCCCATGGCGATGCCGCAGTTCGAGTACGCCAACTTATGAGTGCAGCCAACTGCGCGTTGGCCGGATACATTTTGGGTTGGCGAGCTGCTTTATAACAACTCGGCCGTTTTTATGGCGCCGTTGCGTTGGCCGCGCCATAACCAGCAGAAAAATTGTTCAGCAAGCTAGCTCGCTGCTAAGGATTTCAGCCATGGATTGCATGAGTCGTATCGCACCTGTCAGGAAAACGTTGGCCGTGCTTGCGTGTTTTTGCCTGAGCGCGAGTCTTGCCCGCGCGCAAACCGATCCCGCCGAGTGGGACAAGATCGTCGAGGCGGCCAAGAAAGAAGGCAAGGTCGTCGCGTCGATCCCACCCAGCTCCGAATTGCGCAAGGGAATGGAAATCGCGTTTACCCGTCGTTATGGTATCCGCGTGGAGTTCGTGCCGGCGCGCGGCGGGGCCATCGTCCAGCGCATGGTCGGTGAAGCCAAGAGCGGCGTGCATTATTTCGATCTGCACATCGGCGGCACGGAGTCGGTGGTGAGCGCCATGCTGCCGGAGAACGTCCTTGAGCCGCTGGAGCCGTTCTTTATTTTACCGGAAGTGAAAGATCATAAGCAGTGGTGGGGCGGCCATATCTGGATCGATAACGCGAAGCGATATATCTACAACTTCGTGGCCTACCAAACGGTTAGCCTCTGGAGTAATCCGAACGAGTATAAACCGGCGGATTTCAAGTCCTTCGATGATTTATTGCACCCCAAGTTACAGGGGCGGATCGGCATCAGCGACCCCCGCACCCCCGGTTCGGGTTCGTCGATGTGGTCGTATATGCTCTACATCAAGGGTGAAGAGTACCTCAAGCGCCTGGTGGCGCAGAAGCTCTTTGTCACTCGAGATCTTCGTCTGCTCGCCGAGAGCCTGGCCAAAGGCAGAGTCGCGCTCACGTCGGGGATCGGCTATTCCGAGTTCGGTCCTTTCATCAAGGCCAATCTCCCCGTTACTCCATTGCCCGTACCGAAAGAAGGGCTTTTTGCCAGCGGCGGTTACGGACATCTGGTGATACTCAAGAATCAACCCCATCCCAATGCCACGAAAGTGTTCGTCAACTGGCTCCTCGGGCGGGACGGACAGGAAGTGTTCGGGCGCGCCATGGGCGTCGGCACGCGCCGTTTGGATATCAACACAAAGTGGTTAAAGGACTACGGCATCATCGCCGCCAAAGACGGTTTGACGATCGAGCAATTTCACAAACTGGAAAATCAATCAGAAGACAAAATTTATAAGATCCGGGAGCCAGGCGCGGCCATGGCGCGGAAGTTGTTAGGATCGTAGCTCCGGCCGGCTTTGTTGTTTGAGACCAGCAAGGATCACGCGCGAAGTTTCTGCCGCCCGCTTTTCACCAACGGGATCTCGACCGACCTCAGTTCAGTAGAGTCACTAAATGAACAGAATCATCAACGTGGCGCATGCCGGCGGGGCGAGGAGAGGTCCTTTAAGCGTCGTGCGCGGTTTGTTCTTCCATGCAAATCGCGCGGGGTGGTCATCCGGATACGGGAGTTTTCTCTCAGAGGAACTGCGCTTGACATAGCCGCCGCCGGGCGCCCAACGACGATTGACCATGTTCCAGGCGCCGGATATATCCGGACAAGGATTTACTAAGGAGCGTTAGTTAGTAGACATACTGGGACGAAGGAGCGAGTCGTGGAAAGCGCAGGCACCAGGACTCAAATGTCGCTTTCGCACCCACGCCCAAAATTAAGCACTCGAGGCGTGGAGTGGGTGGTGGCCGATGACCTACAGACGCTTTGCCTGGGCTTGGAACGAGTCGTCCCTTCGTGTCCAACCAACCCTGTTGTCTAGATACTTGTGAAC
>JAICHC010000509.1 GCA_025922795.1 Candidatus Binatia bacterium
CTACCCGCCGGCCGACGGCTATCAATTAATTCTGCAGGATATCGCCGAGAAAAATCCCAAAGCGGCCCAGGCCAACGTCAAAGACTACATCGACACACGTTTTATCAAGGAGCTGGAAGACTCGGGGTTTGTCAAGAATTTGTCGCGAAAATAGCTGCAAAAGAAACCGTCAGTTCCAATCGCTCCAAAGTTCCAGTCGTTTCAGTCGTGAACAAAACACGTCTGAACAGCTTGGAACGATCGGAACTACTGAACCCCCTGAAACGCTTTAGAGTTTTTCTCGCGAAGCTTCAAGCACCTGATGCATGGGCTCCACGTCGATGACCAACGACGATAGCTGCAGCTTTTCCTGGCGCAGTGGCTCCGGTACCGTCGAAAGCACTTCTTCTTCGAGGATGTGATACACGGGAATTTTAAGCGCCACCCCGGCAAGCGGGCCGGCGTAGCTGGGATCCCCCTCGGTCACGGTCTCGGCGAAGACTTCCACGCCGTTCGCTTCGCCGTTGCCCAAAACCACCGTTAAGTTTTCCGGACCATACTGGTCCGCCAGGCGCTTGATGACTCCCTGGTTTTCGAAGTTCATCGCGCCGGCGGCGGTTCAAACAAAGCACTCGGTGACTTGAAATACGACGTCGTAACCTGCGCTCTCGAGGCACTCGGCGATCACCGGACCGGGCACGCCGTCGCGCTCGCCGATCGCGATGATTTTTTTTCCTTTCTGCATTCAACCTCCGCTAAGACTCGTTGCGATCGACCAGGAATGAGCAGCCGTCCGAAAGCTGCGTCATACGGCCGAGAAATAGACTGCCCTTGGCGATCAATAGCGCTTGACGAATTTTGCCGCTGCGCAAGCCGTCGAGCGCATGGCCCAAATAGACGATCGCCGAAGGAATATGCCCCTGGGTCGGGGCGTAACCAAGCATCCCCCGCGCGCGGACGAAATCTTCCATCTGGTTTCTTTGCATTTGGCCGCGCATCACCGCCAGGGCGGCGAGGGTCAAGTAGTTCGTCCGCGGCACGTCGCCGCTACCGGAAGGCGCCGTAATCTCGGCATTATGCAGCTCGACGGCATAACGATCAACGTCGGTCAATTTCATGCCCAACTTCGCCAGCGGCTTTTCCGCCAGAGATTCCGCCAACGCCTGGGGCGATGCGCCGGCGCGCACGGGATGAAAGGCGGCGGAATCGAGACGGATGCAAGGTTGCCCAGGCTTGGCGGGAGCCAAGACGGCGGCGAAGCTACCGAGCACGTCCTCGAGGATGGGCATGTGCTTTTTTAAATGCGACTCGAATTTCATGCCGAGCTTGGCCAGCGATCCACCGGCGACAACGGCAACTTTTTGAGCCACACCGGCCTGAATCAGGCTGGCGCCATGGACCATCGCGTACATCGGTCCGGCGCAGAAAGCCTTGGTATCGGACCCCGAAGCATTTTCGCAACCCACTTCTTCGGCGATCGCTTTGGCCAAATTGCCACCGCCACGATTGTACCGGTCGCCGACGGCTTCCTCGGAGCAACTGATCACGTAATCGATTCCGCCCGGATCCAGCTGCAACCGATCTAAAATCGCGCGCAGCGAATGGGCGGCCCCGATTTTCGCCGCGAGATTCTCGAGCAACACTTCGGCCGCGAGATTGGCGTCTTCGTCATGACCGTGCTCGAAAGCGCCCACCAGCCGCTCGCCTGAATAGAGCCCCAGAGCGCCCTTGGCGCAGCGCGCCTCGAGGTCTGCCGATGAACTGAGCCGTGGCATGCGGCCAGTTGAAAAATTGATCGCGTGCTCGCGAAACCATCGCTCGTCGAACCGCACCAAATCGAAGCGATCCGCGCCGCCGAGTTGCGCGTAGAATTGATCTTGCTCGACGAGATCGCCAAAGCGTCCGTGCGCGGTGGCGCTCTCGATCAGTTTTTCATACCAGGGCGTATCGATCTCGCTCAACTTCTCGGGCGCAATGTTGCCGATATAAACCTGATGCGGCGCATAGGCGGTCGCTGCGGCGAAGCTGCGCAGGTGCGTCGCCAGTTGAGCTTCCAGCCCGGGCTGCCGGCGCAGCTCGCGCAACGGCTTGGAGCCGTAGCGCACTAGATCCGGCACATGGGTCAACGAATAGAAAACTCCTTCTATGCCGACGCGTACCGGTCTTAGTGAATCAACCATATGGATCTTCCGCTGGGATACACCTTCAATCCAAATCGGCAATCGAAAATCTAAAATAACGTCTTGCCCTTCTTCTATCCGCTAAACACGTGATGTTGCAAGAACACCTCGGCGTCGGAGGCGCTGAAGAACACCAGACGAACTTCTTCGAGGCGACGATCGCCCTGTAAGAATAATTCGATGGCGCGCGAAGCGACCTTCGCCGCTTCATCCTGCGGATAGCCGTAAACACCCGTCGAGATCGCCGGAAAGGCGATCGTCGCGAGGCCCTGCGTTGCTGCCAACCTCAACGAGTTGCGATAACAGGCCGCGAGCAGCTCGGCCTTCTCGCGTCCGCCGCGGCCGTACACCGGACCCACGGTGTGAATGACATACTTTGCGGTCAGGTTGCCTGCGGTGGTGATGACCGCCTCGCCGGTCGGCAAGCCGTCGGGATACTGGGCCCGGCGAATTTCTTTGCACGCCTCCAGGATCGCGCGCCCGCCGGCGCGATGAATCGCCCCGTCGACGCCGCCCCCGCCCATCAGCGTACCATTCGCCGCGTTGACGATCGCATCGCTGTCTTCTTTGGTGATATTCCCGACCTTAACGCACACGCGACCCTGCAGAAAGTTGCGCGTTGAATCCATGGGCCCTCCATATTTCGGACGTCACTCCGAAGAAAGATCGATGCACTCACTCGCCACGGCACAATCCGATTTAGCGCAGATCCAAACAGCCATGAACCATAGCACCCGCAATGACGATCGCGTAAATGCCGCTACGGACATTTTCCTTGACTCCGCCATGGCGTTCAAGTGAAAGTACAAAGACCGGCAGACGGCTGCGAGGCACCCGATGCTCATCAACTGCGTGGCGTATCAGAACGGTCGCAAGCTCGCCGACATATCCATAGCCGATATCAGCTCCTATATCGCCCGTCCCGATTGTTTCGTCTGGGTCGGCCTGAAAGATCCCCAGCCCACCGAGCTTGACGCGATGCGGAACGAATTCGGCCTGCACGAGCTCGCCGTGGAAGACGCACAGCATGGCCACCAGCGGCCAAAAATCGAAGAATATAATGGTTCCTTATTCGTGGTGCTCCATCTGATCGAGCTTCAGAACGATGAGCTGAACGTCGGCGAGATGGCGATTTTTGCCGGGACCAAATACGTGCTGTCGGTGCGTTCGCGCGCCGAGCGCGGCTTTACCGACGTGCGCGCGCGCTGCGAACGGGAACCGGAGCTTTTGCGCCATGGCGCCGGCTACGTTCTTTATGCGCTCATGGACGGAGTGGTCGATCGTTATTTCCCAGTGCTCGATAGTATCGAGTCCGCCATCGAGGACATCGAAGAGCTTATTTTCGCCGACCAACCCACGCGTGAACACATCGAAGCGCTCTACTCCGCGAAACGCAAACTCACGGTTCTCAAACATGCGACCGAACCGCTGCTTGAAGC
>JAICHC010000510.1 GCA_025922795.1 Candidatus Binatia bacterium
GATGTCCGATCGCATTGCGCTTTTGCGCGGCGGCGAAATCGTTCAGCTCGGAGGTCCGCGCGAGCTTTACGAGCGCCCAAACGATGTTTTCGCAAGCGCCTTTATCGGCACCAGCAATCAACTCCCCGGTGAGATCTTGGCGGGCGGCGTCGGCAGCGTGAGAGTCAAAGGACGCGATATCGCCTGTGTGAAGGGCGCCGGCTGTCCGGACAAAGGAAACGTCATCGTCAGCGTGCGGCCGGAGGATATCAACGTCAGGCCGGCCAACGGCGATGAGGCTAACGTTTGGAAAGGGAAGGTGCGCCAGGTGGTTTATTTTGGCGACTGTGTGAACTGTGAGATCGACTTCGCCGGTACGGTTCTCCGCGCGCGCGTGCATCCGTCCACCGTTCTCGAAAGCGGCCAGGAAGTGACGATCGATTTCGAAGCTAAACGCTGCGTCGCTTTTCCCGCCGAGAGTAAACCGCTATAAGACTCCCATGAGTACCGCCTCCTCTGACATCAGGGTCATGACCTCAGGCGCCTTTACCGCAGCATTTCTTGATCTCATCGATCAATTTGAGAGCGCTACCCAGAACAAAATCGTGGTTGCCGCAACATCGATAGGGACGGGAGAGAACTCCATCCCAAATCGGCTCCGCCGCGGTGAACCCGTCGACGTGGTCATTGTCGCGGACGGAGTGCTCGTTGGATTCATCAAGGACGGCCTGATCCTCGCCGAAAGCTACACTCCCCTGGCGCGCTCGGCGATCGGTATGGCTGTGCGCGCAGGAGCCCTTAAACCTGACATTAGCACGGTCGAGGCGCTGAAACGGACGCTCTTGGAAGCGCAATCGATCGCGTACTCCGCCAGCGTAAGCGGCGACTACGTGTCTACCGAGCTGTTTCAACGCTTGGGCATAGCCGACCAGGTGGCAAGCAAGAGCCGGCGTATCGAAGGTGGTGAACGAGTCGGCGCCGCGGTTGCACGGGGAGAGGCGGAAATCGGCTTTCAGCAAATCAGCGAGCTACTTCCCGTCCCGGGCATAGATCATGTGACAGCGCTGCCGCCGGAGGTGCAAAAAGTCGCCGTGTTCTCGGCCGGTGTCGCACGCAGCACGAGGAATTCGGACGCCGCCCATGCGCTTATCAAGTTCCTCGCTTCCCCCGAGGCGGCGCATGCCATCACCAAAAGTGGCATGGACCCGATAACAGCCGATGAGCGTGCGGGGATGATACGGTGCTCGTGAGCTTATCTGCCTTTTAACGTTCAGGTCGGTTGCGCGGGGAAGGTGAATTCTTCATGGAGGGCGTTATCGATACCGTAGGAGAGCAGTTCTTTTACATCCAGTTTCAGTTCATCCGCTTCCACATCGCGAAAGCGCGCCTTGGTCGCCGGGTGTTTTGGCACGAACAACTGGCAGCAATCCTGGTCGGGGATCGAAGAGACCTCGAACGTACCGATGCGGCGCGCGTGATCGATGATCTCCTGCTTGTCCATGCCGACCAGCGGACGCAGGATCGGTAGCCGTGCGGCCTGCTCGATCACTGCCATGTTATCCAGAGTCTGCGAAGCTACTTGACCGAGACTTTCTCCCGTGACCAGAGCCTTGGCGTTTTCTTGGCGTGCGATCGTTTCGCCGATCCGCAGCATCATGCGCCGGTAAAGCACCACACGCAGCGGCCGGGTCACGGCGGCGACAATCTGGCGCTGAATCTCACCGAAGGGCACGAGATAAAGACGCGAACCAAATTGATAGCGGGTTAGCAACGTGACAAGTTGGCGTACTTTTTCTTGCGAAGTCTTGTCCAGAAACGGCGCGCTGTGAAAATGGACGAAAATCAGCCGGCAGCCGCGCCGCATCATGCGATAGGCCGCGACCGGCGAGTCGATGCCGCCGGAAAGCAAAGCGACGATTCGGCCACTGGCCCCCACCGGTAAGCCTCCCGCGCCGGGAATTTTATTGAAGCCGAAAAAAGCGTCGCGCGGCAGAATTTCCACGGTGATTGTGAATTCGGCATGGTCGAGGTCGACCCGCGCGCCCGATTTTTCCTTGACGGCGGCGCCGAGCCTCCGGTTGATTTCCGGCGACGTGAGGGGAAAGGTTTTGTCGCCGCGCTGGGTTTCGATGCGGAAGGATTCGAAGCGGCTGCCGTTGAGTGAACTCAAGATCCGCTCTCGCAAAACATCGATGTCTCGGGCGGTGCGCTCGACAATAGAAAAATTCGCGACTCCGAACACGCTGCCGACGCGCTGTATCAAGATTTTTGGATCGACGTCACCTTTGAACGACAGCAGGATTCGCGCCGGCAGGCTGCGCGCTTCCTTAGCGCCGAGGTCCTTGACTGCGGCAAGCAGATTGCGCTTGAGCATTTCGGTGAAATACTGGCGGTTGCCTTTTTTCAGAGCGATTTCGTGATAGCGGACCAGGACCGAGTCCATGTGTCACTGATAGCAAAATCACCTGCCTTTTGCATGCCAGAACCCCTATGCTAGTATCAGCGCAGATGCATGAAGAGGAGCCGCCCATGAGCCACTTCAAGAAACTTTCCGAAGCCATGCAGTTCTCGCCGGACAAAATGAGAAAGAACGGCGTCTTCGAGACCGATAGATTCTTTTGCGATACCTACTGTTTTGAGCCGGGCCAGGAACAAACTCCGCACATGCACGACGGCCAGGACAAAATTTATTACGTGATCGAGGGGCGCGGCGTCTTCAAAGTCGGCGACGAAGAACGCGAGCTTGGCGCCGGGGAAATCGCCCTAGCCCCGGCCGGCGCAAACCACGGGGTTGCCAATCGCGGCGAGCGGCGACTGGTGACGCTCGTCTTCGTGACGCCCAAGCCGCATCATTGACCTATGAACGCCGAAGAACAGGCAGTCGCAAAGGCCAACGAAGGTTTTTACCGCGCCTTCCAAAACCTGGACATGAAGCAGATGGAGGCGGTCTGGGCCAAGGATGTCGAGATCCAGTGCGGCCATCCGGGTTGGCGAATTTTACGCGGCTGGAATCCGGTGATGGAGAGCTGGCGGCAAATTTTCGAGAACACGCCGCAGATAAGCTTCCAATTGACCGATGTGTCCATCGAAGTGCGCGGAGACCTCGCCTGGCTGACTCTGTACGAAAACCTCAACAGTTCGGTGGAAGGCCAGCGCCTTGCCGCCGTCATCCTGACGACAAATATCTTCCTTAAAGGCAGCGACGGATGGCGCATGATTCACCATCATGGCTCGTCGGTCGCGCAGCCTCCGCCGCCGCGCGGCGAAACGCCCACGGTGCATTGAGATTGGTTCCATTTGCTGAGCGGCGATGAGACTGGACGGCAAAGTCGCTGTAGTCACCGGCGCGGGCCGAGGCATCGGCAAAGCCGTCGCCTTATCGCTGGCCAAGTCCGGTTGCCGCGTGGTGTTGTCGGCCCGCACCCCGGCACAGCTTGAAGAAGTTCAACGAGCAATCGAACAGGGCGGCGGCACGGCGGCGATCGTCCCGGCCGATCTCACGCGCGATGAAGCGCTCGATGCGCTCGCCGCTGAAAGCCGGCGATGCTTCGGTACCGTCGATATTCTGATCAACAATGCCGGCTGGGGCAAGCGGTCTCCGGTTGTAAAAATC
>JAICHC010000511.1 GCA_025922795.1 Candidatus Binatia bacterium
CGACGTCGGGCGCGACGATGCGCACGTCGCCGAACTTCGAAGCGGCTTCGGCCAAAGCTAAAATGCCGGGACTATAGATGCCGTCATCATTGGTAATCAGAATACGCATTCGCTCGTACCTCCTTGAATCGAGCTGCTGCGGCTGTCAAGATGACAGGCACGTCATTATCAGTATTTCATATTCAGTCGGGAGCTTCAGCCCGCGGCAATAGAAAATGAAAGTCACGCTCATCCACAATCCGAATGCCGGCAGCGACCAGCCATCCGGCGATGAGTTGATCAGCCTGATTCGTGGCGCCGGGCATTCGGTGGTTTACCAGTCGTCCGCAGTGGCGGAGTGGCAGCGGGTGCTGAAAGAACCAACCGACCTCCTCGTGGTGGCCGGTGGCGATGGTATGGTCGGCCAGGTGGCCAAACGCGTCGTCGGCCAGTATATTCCGATGAGTATTCTGCCGCTGGGCACCGCCAACAATGTCGCCGCCACGCTCGGCTTAACCAAGCGCCCCCTCGATCAGTTGATCATCGGATGGCAACGCGCGCGTCATGTGAAATTCGATGTCGGCGTCGCCAAGGGTGGCTGGGGGTCAAGCCATTACATCGAAGGGGTGGGCCTCGGCGCATTCACCGATACGATGTCGCGATTGGACGCCAGGAAGAACGTCGATATCGCCCATCACAACGCCTCGGACAAAAAAATCTTGTCTGTCTTGGAAATCTTAAAAGTTCGCCTGGAGAGCTCCGCCGCCCATCGGCTGAAAGTGACGCTCGATGAACGCGACTTGTCAGGCGAATATGTCATGATCGAAGCGATGAACACTTGCTCCGTCGGGCCCAATCTGTGCCTCGCGCCGAATGCAGACCCTGGGGACGGTCTCCTCGATCTTGTCTTGGTTGCGGACGACCAACGGGAACAGATGAACCGATACTTGTCGGATCGAACCGAAGGTCGAACCGGCGACCCCGCGCTCCCGGTCCTTCGCGGACGACACTTGCGCATTGAATGCGAAGAGTTGCGCGTTCATATCGACGACGACATCTGGCCGGCCGAAGGCGAACATCCTCCGTACTCGCCCATGATCATCGACGTAAGCCTGCACGACGAGGGCCTCGAAATGTATTTGCCGGCGTAAAACGACCGGCTAATAAACCCTACCTGCGCGAGAGCGGTGAGAGCGGAAGCCGTGGGCCCCGAGCATACAGATTGACCAACGCCCGACCCTCACGAGATATCACCGCCGGTTGGATTTCAGACCATCAAGGCAGTATCCATTGCGCGGCTCTAGGGCTCAGCGGCCGAACAACATCGAAATAATATCGGATTAGTTTGATACCTACAGCAGTTCCGCCCCGCGCGCCCAGCGGTATTTCGCGCCGAGTACTGCGACGGGCAATTCGGTCGTGTACGGATAGGCCACGATACCGCGCTCGTAGAGATACTCGCTCGCCTCTTCCACCTGCACGTCGCCCACCAAGGACGCCACCACCGGCTTGTCGATGCCCTTGGCGCGCGCCTCCTCGACCACCTCGGCACAAAGTTTGGCGAAGACCATGGGCGGTGTGATGATCGTGTGCCAATAGCCGAGGATCAACGAATGGATGCGCGGCTCATTGAGCGCATAGCGGATCGTGTTGGCGTAAGTGGTGGGCGGCTCGCCACCGGTGATGTCGACCGGATTTCCCGCTGCACCGAACGGCGGGATAAACTTACGAAAAGCGGCGTCCATGTCCGGCGGCATCTTCATTAGCGCCAAGCCGTTGTCGACGCAGGCGTCCGAGAGTAGCACGCCCGATCCGCCGGCACCGGTAATGATGACGATGTTTTCCCCTTTCGGATGCGGCAGCACTTGCAGCCCACGGGCAAACTGAAGCAGGTCGTTTAAACTTCTTGCGCGTACGACACCGCACTGGCGCAGCACGTCGTCGTAGATCTTATCGTTTCCCGCCAGCGCGCCGGTGTGCGACGCTGCGGCGCGCGCGCCGAGCGCCGTCCGCCCGGCTTTGAGTACGACCACCGGTTTCTTTTTCGAAACCCGGCTCGCCACTTCGGCGAACGCACGGCCGTCTTTTAAATCCTCGCAGTGCATGGCGATGACTTGAGTGTTGTCATCCTGTTCAAAATAGGTCAGGAGATCGTCTTCATCGAGGTCGGATTTGTTGCCGAGTCCGACGATGGCCGACACGCCCATGCGCGTCGTTCGTGAAAATCCGATGATCGACATACCGACGCCACCCGACTGCGAGCTGAGCGCAACTTTGCCCTTTACGTCGTAGGGCGTGCAAAATGTGGCACAGAGATTTTGCGGCGTGTAGTAGAACCCGTAAATATTCGGGCCCATCACGCGCACGTTGTGCTTGCGGGCGACGCCGAGCAGTTCGTCCTGGAGCGCTTGCTCGCCAACTTCGGCGAAACCGGACGGAATCATCACCGCTCCGGGAATTTTTTTTTGCCCTACTTCTTCCAGCGCGGCGGCGCAAAATTTCGCCGGAATGGCAAACACCGCCACGTCGATTTCCTCCCCAACATTGAGCACACTAGGATATGCCTGGCGCCCGAGAATTTCGTCCGCCTTTGGATGAATCGGGAAGATCGCCCCCCGGTAACCGCCGTTGATCAGATTCTTCATCACCGAGTTGCCGATCTTGCCGTCTTCTGCAGAGGCGCCGATCACGGCGACCGACCGGGGATTCATAATCCGCTGCATGGCGGCGAGAATCTCGCTCCGACTGAAGCTCTGCCGTGTTGGCGGTTTGTCACCGAGAACGATCCGCACGTCGACGGCACGCGCTCCTTTGCCCGTGGCAAAAATCGGATTCAGATCGACTTCGTGAATTTCCGGAAAATCATTCACCAGTTTTGAAACCTTGGTGATGATATCGGCGAGCGCCGCGCGGTCGACGCCGTGACCGCCGCGCACGCCCCGCAGCACTTCCGCCGCGCCGATCGAATCAAGCATCGCTAGCGCCTCCTTCTTGCTTACCGGCGCCATGCGAAAGGTGATGTCCTTCATCACCTCGACCAGCACCCCGCCCAGGCCGAAAGCGATCATTTTCCCGAAGCTCGGATCGGTAACGGCGCCGACCATGACCTCCTGGCCGCCTTTGAGCATTTGCTGCACCTGAACACCCTGGATGCTGGCGTTCCTTTTATAGCTCTTGGCGCTTTTGACAAGCTGATCAAACGCGCGCCGGACATCAGAAGCGCTTTGAAGTCCGACGATCACACCGCCGGCTTCGGTCTTGTGAAGAATATCGTCTGAGACGATTTTCAGGACGACCGGGAACCGCAATCGGGAGGCTATTTGTGCGGCTTCAGCGGCAGATTTCGCCAGGCCTTGCTTCGGTGTGGGAATACCGTAAGCATCGCACAATTGCTGTGCCTCGGGCGCGCTCAAGGCTCGGCGTCCGGCGGCAAGAGCGGAGTTGATCATGGAGCGCAAAGTTTTTTTGTTCATCGACACCTCCGAAAATTGACTTGTGGTAAATAGCGGTTGTGAAGCGAGTAAGCGCGCCGCCGTACGCAATGGGTGGAGTGTAGCGAAAGAATCCTCACGTTCGTTCGGGATGACAATCGTGCAACAGCGAATGTC
>JAICHC010000512.1 GCA_025922795.1 Candidatus Binatia bacterium
AGCATGACGCACAACAAGGAGACCGCGCTAAATGACTTGCTCGAATTGGAATATCCGCATTTAGTCGACGTCAACTTCGAGCTTTCCGAGCTTTACCGGCGCTACGTCGACTACAAGACAACCAAGTCGCTACTCGATTACGACGACCTGCTCCTGAAACTGCGCGATCTTTTGGCCGGTCACGCCGAAGTCCGCCAGCGGCTTTCGGACACTTACCGTTACATTATGGTCGACGAGTATCAGGATACCAATCATTTGCAGGACAAAATCGTTCGCCTGCTCGCCACGACTCATGAGAATGTCGCTGTGGTCGGCGACGACGCCCAAAGCATCTATTCATTTCGGGGCGCCAATTTCCGCAACATCATGG
Source organism: Candidatus Binatia bacterium (assembly GCA_025922795.1). Next base: position 371 of record JAICHC010000512.1, read on the forward strand.
ACTTTCCCAAGCAATTCCCGAGCGCCCGTATCATCAAGCTGGAGGAAAATTACCGCAGCACACAGCCGATATTGAATCTGACTAACGAGATCATCCAGCGCGCCAAAGAAGGCTACGAGAAGCGCCTGTTCACGCGGAAGAGCGTCGGCACCCGGCCCAAACTGGTTCAAGCCGGGAGTGAGCAGATGCAATCGCAGTTTGTCCGCCAGAAGATTCTCGAACTGCGCGAAGAAGGCGTACCGCTCTGGGACATTGCGGTACTGTTCCGCTCGAGCTTCCATTCTTTCGACCTGGAAATCGAACTGGCGCGCCACAACATCCCGTTCGTCAAACGCGGCGGTTTTCAGTTCATGGAAACGGCCCATGTGAAAGATCTTTTGGCCCACATGCGCATCCTCGCCAACCCGCAGGACGCGATCTCATGGACCCGCGTCCTCCTGCTGCTCGAAGGCATTGGTCCCGGTGCTTCCCAGAAAATCGTTAAATGGCTGCTCGAAGGAACCCATGCGGTCGAGCGCCTGCGCGCCTACCCGGCCAAGGGTAAGATCGCCCACGGGCTGAGAACACTCGCCCAGGTGCTCGACGAGGCCAAGCAGGCCGAGTTGCCTTCGGAGCAGGCACAGTATTTGATGCAATATTATGTGCCGATCTTGAAACAGAACTATCCGGACGATCACCCCAAGCGTCTAAGAGATATGGAGCATTTTCAGGGTATGACGGAGCGTTACCGCAGCCTCGAACGATTGCTCAGTGACATGGCGCTCGAGCCGCCCAACGACAGCATCGGCGGCATTCTGGCCGTCGACCCGGATGAAGGTCCGCTGGTGCTTTCAACTATTCATTCGGCGAAGGGCCTGGAATTTCACTCGGTGTTTGTCATCTGGGCATTGGAAGGCCGGTTTCCATCGTTTTACAACACCAGCTCCGTTGAAGAACTGGAAGAAGAGCGCCGCCTGCTCTACGTGGCCGCCACTCGCGCCAAGCAGAATCTTTTTATCAGCTACCCGACCCGGGTTTTCGACAAGAGTCTGCGCATGGTGTTGTCCCGCCCATCGCAGTTCATTGACGGCATACCGCCGAGATTGCTCGAGCCCGTCGCGCTCATGCCCGAGGGATCTTACTGGGATTGGGAGAGTTAAACCATGCTGCAGTTGCTGCACTACATTGTCGTCTTCGTGAGTGGCGCCGTGCTCATGGCTCTGGAAATCGCCGGCAGCCGGGTGCTGGCGCCGCACTTCGGCAGCTCGATTTTCGTGTGGGGCAGCCTGATCTCCGTTGTGATGGCGGCGCTCAGCGTCGGCTACTACTGGGGCGGTTGGCTCTCCATGCGCGAACCGTCTTACGCCAAGCTCATGCTCTTGCTGATCATTCCCGGGATCGTGGTTTTTTCCCTGCCGTTCATCTATCCGGCCATCAATGAGTGGATCGCCATGAGAGACTTCGGCAACCGGATGAATCCGCTGATCGCTTGCTCCGCGCTGTTTTTGTTGCCCGGAGTCTTTATGGGCATGATTTCCCCTTACGTCATCCGCCTTGCCGCCACGCAGCTCCATACGGTCGGCAGCACGGCCGGTACTCTCTATGCGCTGTCGACCTGCGGCAGCATTTTTGGAACCCTGCTCACGGCGTTTTACCTGATTCCTGTCCTCGGCGTGAGCAACATCATCCATGCCCTGGGCATCACACTGGTATGTCTGTCCCTACTTGTAGTACCTTTGATCAGGCTGCAGGGCGTTCCATTGTCGCGAGCTGTTGCCACGACGCTATTCATCTTCGGACTTACGGATATGTTTTGGGCGCCCTTGGCTTGGACGAAAACACTCTTGCAAAAAGACACCTTCTACCATCGTATCCGCATCGAGGAGGACAACGAAGCGCGCTACATGTATTTCGACCGCACGCTGCAGAGCGCCATGAATTTGAAGGACCCGACGGCGCTGCGACTCATCTATTCGCGCTACACCTCCCTGGGCTTCACCTTTCGGCCCGACGCCAAGAAAATGCTGGTGATCGGACTCGGCGGCGGCTCGATTCCAAAAAAGATTCAGAAAGAATTTCCGCACATGGAAATCGACGCCGTCGAGATCGATCCCGAGGTGATCAAGATGGCGAAGGATTATTTCAACATCAAAGAAAACACATTGCTCCGGCTTCATGCCCAGGACGGGCGTTTGTTCATGACGCGGACACGCCAGCAGTACGATATCATCCTGCTCGACGCCTACTTTACTGACGCCATGCCGTTTCATTTGACGACCAAGGAGTTTTTCGAATTGGCCCAGAAAAAACTCACGCCGAATGGCATCATTGTCGCCAATCTGATCAGTGCGGTGACCGGCCCGTCAGGTAAAATAGCCCGTGCTTTCGTGCGCACCCAGCGCCAGGTTTTTCCACAAACCTACGTTTTCGCAGCGCGGCGCGCCGATAACGTGAGTTTGGATACAATTCAGAACGTTATCGTCATCGCGACTCGTGAAAAACAAAGACTGGACATCAAAGAGATCGTCAAGCGCGCCGGCGCCATCGATAAGGGACTGTTTCCCGACCCGATCCAAGACATCGCCATTGCCTACTTCGACAAACCGCTCCCCGAAGACGTGCCGATACTGACCGATGATTACGCGCCGACGGACAATTTGCTTAATCCTTAGCGCGATTTTTACTTATTCCTGTTCCCTTCTCCGCCCCGATACGCCGCAGCGCCTCGTACGGATCAAGGTGCTCGCGGACGTTGCATTCCGCACGAGAAATCCAGACTGGGCCGACGAAGCGCGCGGCCTCATCGAAGCGGCGTCCGACTACTACGAGCGCGAATTCGACGTCCGGCTCATCACTGAAAGCGTTTCCGCCTGGCCGGCCACCGAACGAGTTGATTCCACGCGGGCGCTGCTTTCCAGGATGCAAAAAGACTTTCCCGTACAATCGCGCAATGACAGCTACGAGTTGATCGTGTCGCTTACCGGCGAGAACACCAGCCGATATTTGACGGCGGGGCGACCGCGCGTCGATCGGATCGGGGACTGCCAAAAAGGATTGGCCACTTATGTCGTTCTCCCGGTCAGCAAAATCTACCGTTACCGGGGAGCCAACGTCGAACCGGGATTCGACGTGCTTGCGCTGGTTCACGAACTGGGGCATGTATTCGGAGCCGAACACGTTGACGATACCAACTCGGTCATGCATGAAAACTTGGCCTACCGGACCGAATTCGAC
>JAICHC010000513.1 GCA_025922795.1 Candidatus Binatia bacterium
ATGGAGCGAAACGAAATCGCTTTCGCGAAGAAGCTCCGGGAGTTGGCGATGCGACTCCAACCACTCCAGTCCCATGGCCTCGCGCATGCCTCCGCTCACAGTGCGCTTTACCGCCCAGACGCGCATGCCTAATCCGCGCGCCATTCCGACCACGGCGCTCCCCGTCCGCCCGACTCCGACCAGGCCTAGGATTTTTCCCCTGAGGACGTGGGTACTGGGTGCCCCGATACGGCGCGCGCTGAGCGAGATCAGCGCTTCTCGATATTTCTTGGCGAGTGCCAACGCCAAGAACATCACATGCTCGGCAACATCGCTACCGCCGTGGGTGAGTGCTGCGGGCACGTTGCACACGGGAATTCCTTTGGCGCTAGCGTAGCCGACATCGACTGACTCCAGATGAACGCCGGGGCGTTGAATCAAACGCAACCGTGGCGCTGCATCGATCACATCTCGCGTAACGGGCACGCTTCGGACCAGGAGCACGTGCGCCTTTTCCACCTGTCGCGCAAGCGGGCGGGCCGGGTCAAACTCCTCGATCACGAACTCGGACCCGAGTATGCGCGCGATCATGTCCTCGATCGCCAGACTTGGACCGGCCTTCTTAACCAACCATTTCTCGCTCATCACGTTGCCATGATTCGAAAACCCGAGTGCGAAATTCGAAGTTCTTGAAACGCCCTAATCACCCGGTTAAGGACGAGATCGTTTTGGATTTTCGCAATTGGCTCGATCTTCGAGTTTGTTTCGAAATTCGAGCTTCGGATTTGGCCGCTTTGTTGTTCCAAACCCTATCAGTCTGGCAGCCAGGCGAGCGCGCGGATTTCGCCGAGCCGGCGCTTTAGGGCCGTCCAGCTCTCGCCGCCATCCATGCTGCGGTAGATTTGGCCGAGGGTCGCCGCGAGGTAGATGAGTTTCGGGTCAGCCGGGTTGGTAGCCAGGAAGTACGCCGAGCTTTCGACGTCGCCGGGCAAACCCGCATCTTCCCAGTCGACCCCGTGATTGCGGCTGCGGAACAGCCGGCCGGCCGTGCCGGGAGGTCCGTTGCCGTTGGTCATGAACATGACGCCAATCTTGTCCGGGCGCTCAGCAATGGAGCGCGTGTATTGCCACTCCGAATCGATCGGGCGCATCGTCCAGTTCGCCCCGTCGTCCCGGCTGACATGCAGGCCGGCGTCGGTGGTCGCTAGAAGAACGCGTCCGCCGTTGTGCACTACGACAAAGCCGTGAATGTCCTGCGACTTGAATCCGCGGTCGCTTCTTTCCCAGCATTTCCCGCCGTCGATGCTCCGCCACGCGCCGTCGATCTCAACCCCGGCCCAGACAAACGATGAGTCCTGAGGGTCGAACATCATCTGCGTTACCCTGGTCCAGTGTTTCCTGCCGTAAGCGGCCGGATGGCCCTCGGGAAACGGCTTGTCGCCCAGATAGTAGCCGGTCAGCGCATACGGCTTCATCGGCACGCCCAGATTTCGCCAACTCTTGCCCGCGTCCTCGGACCGGTAGAGAGCCGCCGGTTGCGTCCCGGCCAGGATCACCTCGGGGTTGTCGGGCGCATAAGCAAGCGCTGTGACCAGCATCGCTTCGTCCATTGGTGACGGGAGATGGGTCCAGTTCTCTTCCTGCTGGTCCAACCGGTAGATTCCGGTATTGGTTCCGGCAAGCAGCACGTGCGGCAACGACGGATGAAGCGCCAGAGCCCAAACCTGACTGCCGCTGTACATGCCCGTGCCGGTCGACATGCGCAGCAGCGTCTCGCCGAGATCGCCGCTGCTCCACACCGAAAGTCCGTTGGTTGCGACGTATAGATGCGACATGTCGCTCCCTCCTCTCCGATTCCGCTGGTCTGGCGAAGTCCGCCAACGGTCAAGTCAAGGCTAGAGCGTAGTCAATGGCCGCTTGTCGTGTCAAGGCAGGTGCGCCCGTTGGTTGAAACTTCCACAGGGAAAAATCTGAACGAGGCATCGGGAGACGAGACATACTGTTGATTGTTATTCTGTCATTCGCACCTGAGTCGACAGATGGTAGCGCAGTCCGTCGATTTCGTAGTCGACCTCGCCGAAAAAAGCCAGATGACCATTTTCCGGCGGCATGACTTCGCCTATGATTTGGTCTTCTGCAAAACTCAGTTCCTGCTCGCGCCAGTGAACTTTGCGGAAATCCCTTGTCGCAGTTCGGGCGATCCAAAGTCTGGCGCCGGTCGGCGCCGGCGCGGCATTGATGGTCAGGCGCAGCTTGCCGTTCACGTTCTCGTGCCTCCAGTTCAATCGTGGCATCAGGGTGCCGGCGATTTGATGGCGGGAAAAAGCCGCGAGGCTGTTGATGAGATCGGTTAGTTGCTTCTGCTGCGGCCGGTCTTGCCGTCTTAGATTATGTCCGGCGTTGGGCACATAGCGCACCCACTTGTTGCTCGGAATCCCGTCCCAATAAAGATTGAGCGCGTCCGTGGCCCAGTAAAAATCATTGGTGGCGTTGATGATCAGTTTGGGCATGGTCAGGTGCTCGCGATAGGCCCACGGATCCACCATGCTCAAGAGGCGTCGGCCAGCGGGTGTTTCCGGGATCGGCAGCAATCCTCGACTGCTGTAGGCCGCGAGCCGAGAGCTGTAGGCGCCGAACGCCTTGAGCTGGCGCGGCATCTGCGCGCGCATGTTGAGCACGTCGATGACAACCGGCGCAACGGCGCCGACCCGCTGATCGACGGCCGCCGTGAGCCAGGCTGTCCAACCGCGCTTCGAGGCGCCGGCAACGATGAACTTATCGATCGCCGCGCTCCATTCTTGTTTGCCGAACACCTGCAAGACGTCCATCGCCTTGACGACGCTCTTTACCATCGGAAAGAGCAGCGGCCAGCTTTCATCCTCGGACTCGAGATAGCGGATAAAAGTTTCGGCGATCAGATCGTCTTCCGACAAATTTCCTTCGAGCAGCGGCTGATTGGGAATGTGATAGAGAAATGCGACCGGAGCTTTGGTCTTCCGCGCCAGTTCCATGCCGAACGAAATCGTGCCGGGTGATGCGGCGCCACCCGTCACCCACAACAACATGATCGGGTGGGGCGACGTATCCGCCGGTCGATAGATTTGCAGTTGGTGCTGCCACTCCTTTCCTTGCCAAACCTGTGAGACGAACTGAAGATCGTAAATCCGATCGCCCGACTGCTGCCGATCGATTTTGCCTTTGACTCGCCACTCGAAAGCGCTCTCAGCCTTGTTGACGTATCTTTCCAGGTATACCGCGCTGGGAGCCGCGACCAAGCCGACACTGGCCAAAGCACAGAGCGCAAGAACAGCCGTCAGTCGCTTTCTAAACTTCATCGATTCCTTTTCGGTGGCGCTGCTATGGCCCGTACGAAATCCAGCTTATCAGGTCTACCGGCAGACCGAAGCCCACGCGCTCGGTGCTCGCGATCGATGCCGGACAGCTTACTAACCTAAGGAGTTCGTTAGTTACTAATGAGTCCGTTATTTAGAGACCATGTGGCTGCACCACGACCGAAGGCCAAGCCCTTCCGATCGCGGTCAATGGTTTTGTGCCTTGATGGGCCACCGCCCCGTCCTCTCCGTGG
>JAICHC010000514.1 GCA_025922795.1 Candidatus Binatia bacterium
CTCGATTATCCCATCCTCAGAGATCTCGCCGCCGCCGGCGCTTCCGATTATCTCGCGCAAGTCGTCGGCTTCGGTCCCGACGGCGACCCATCCTACGGGACCGGCATCGGCTATTCGTTTGCGACCGATTTAGCGGGCGGCTTCCGTGACGATGATCTCGTCTTGCTGCGGGCCGTGCTGCCGGCGTTGTCTCTTGCGATGATGACCCTTGGCGGCCATAGGATCGCGTCCGGACTCCTCAAAGCGTATCTGGGCGGCGATGCCGGCAGGCGTGTTCACGCCGGGGCGGTGGAACGCGGCTCGGTGGAAAGTGTTCACGCGGTGCTGTGGTACGCCGATATCCGCGGCTTCACGGCGATCGCCGACACGACGCCGGGAATCATTGTGATCGAGTTGATCAACGCGATTTTCGAGACGCTTACCGCCTCACTGCGGCAGCGCGGCGGACAAGTGTTGAAATTTCTCGGCGACGGCATGCTCGCGATTTTTCCCGTTGTCGATGCGACTCGGAATGAGACCTGCGTTCAGGCGATCGATGCTGCGGCGGAAGCGATGGAAGGTGTGGATCGGCTCAATGTCGAGCGGCAAAAAGCCGGCAAGCCGGTTGGCAAGGTCGACCTTGCGCTCCACCTCGGCGAGGTGCTCTATGGCAACGTCGGCGCGGTCGACCGTCTCGACTTTACCGTGATCGGGCCGGCGGTCAACGAAGTCTCGCGTATCGAGACTTTGTGCGAACCCCTGGGCCGCAAAGTGCTCATCTCAGCCGAACTTGCGTCGGCGGTCGGCGACAGCCGCCCGCTCGAGCCGCTCGGTTACCACACGCTGCGCGGGTGCGGGAGCCAAGAAAGATCTTCGCCCTCGATCTTGGCTGTAAGACGGCGTGATCGTGCTCGTGTTCGTTATCCCCGAACGTTTCAGACGTTCGGCTCGGCCGAGCGCCGGAGGTCACTGCCCGCATGACGGATGCTTCGCGAAACAGATCAAAGGAGGCTTTATGGTCTACGAAGTACGGTTCCAGACGGTCGAAGCACAGCGGCGCGATGCTTACGTGAAAATGTATAAGGAAGCGATTCAGGGATGCAAAGAGGCGGGTTGTCGGGGCGGCAAGATCCTTTGCAGCGAGGATGATCCATCTCGCGTCATGGTTTTGCTCGAATGGCCGACTAAAGAGCATCATCTCAAATGGCGCGGCACGCCGACGCACCGAAGCTTTCGCGCCGCCGTCGAAGGCTGGCAGGCCAAGCCCAGTGAAGGCGGCTATTACATTGCGGAGGATATTTAGGTTACAGGCTGCCAAACAACAATATCGCTGAAGTATGGAGAACGATGATGAAAAGTTTTGATTTCAATTTCAGCTTGCTGGCGATCGAATGAACGAGCTGAAAAGGTCCGTCTTCCACCGTTTCCGTTGTTCCGCTCAGCAATGCCGGTATGCCGTTGAAACGGCCGATCGTTGCGAGCGAAAGCACGGCTGCTGTCCGGCCATCTCGCTCGCTCGTTCTTTGTTTCGGAAGTGCGATAAAAGGAGATCGAGGAGAAAGTATGTTCTTACGCTCGGGTTACACAATTCTAATCATCATTCTCGCAATGTTTGTCGCTCCCGTGCCGAGTCGCGCGGCGGAAACGCTTTGCCCGTCGATGCTGAATCAACAGTTTGCCAATCTGATGGACGAGCCGGTTTCACTCTGTCAGTTCAGCGGCAAGGTCGCGTTGATCGTCAACACCGCGAGCGAGTGCGGCTTCACGCCGCAATACGACGGATTGGAAAAATTGTATCGCCGCTACCGCGACAAGGGGTTTGTTGTGCTGGGTTTTCCGGCAAATGATTTCGGTGGGCAGGAGCCCGGAACGAACAAAGAGATCGCGCAATTCTGCCGGTTGAACTACGGCATCACCTTTCCGGTGTTCGCCAAAACATCCGTGATCGGCCCGAAAGCGAACCAGCTGTTTCGAGATCTCGCTGCCAAGACTGGCAAACCGCCTCGTTGGAATTTCACCAAGTACCTTCTCGATAGGAAGGGACAACCCGTCGCCGTCTTCGAAAGCGCGGTGGAGCCGGAAGATCCAAGAATTACGTCACAGATCGAGAAGCTGATTCAGGCGCGTTGAGCAGAAATATGGCGATTTCATTTCGTGAAACTCCGCTAGGTTTAAATCGCCCGAGCCAGCTTGCCGCTCGCGCGCAGCCGTCTCTGCCGGGCGCATCAGATCGCGTCCATAGATGATAAAGCGCGGCGCCGCTTTTTTGCGATCCCATATCAAACCGTTTTCCAGCGGCGGGACAGCATCAAGCGTATTTTTCGCTGTTCCTTTTCATCGAGCTCCGACCAACGTTCGGTGAGCTTGCCTTCGAAAGCACGCAAGTCGGCGCCACTATCGACCTCTTGAAGTTGCTGTTTGAGGCTATAGAACAGCTCTGAGAATTCCCCGCAAAGTTCCCGGATGAATTGATAAGACAGTCGATGAATCGGACAGGGCCCGAGCTCCCGGATCGCGTTTTGGTGTTCCGGCGTGCTGTAGCCTTTGTGCTGGGCGAAGCCGTATCCGGGATATTCTTTTTCGAGATCTTCCATCAGCCGGTCTCGATGCGTCTTGGCGATGATCGATGCCGCAGCGATAGAGAAATTTATTCCATCGCCTTTGTTGAAAGAATTCTGCGGAATGGAAACGCCCGGAATGATCCGCGCATCGACGAGCACATGCTCGGGTGCCGCTGGCAGATCTTCGATGGCTCGACGCATAGCGAGAAGCCCCGCATGATAGATATTCAGTCGATCGATCTCGCCGACCTCGGCAGAACCAACCCCGATAGCGGTTGCATGTTCACGGATTCTCGCCGCCAACTTAGTTCGCCGTTCTGAATCGAGCTGCTTGGAATCATCGATTCCGTCAAGCTCGGTGTTGGGTGGAAAAACCACCGCCGCCGCAACCACGGGCCCGGCCAACGGCCCGACTCCGACTTCGTCCACCCCCGCGACCGTGCGGATGCCGGACTTCCACAGAACTCGCTCGAAATTGAGCATGTTTTGGAGCCGCAATCGCTCGGCGCGTTCTTGCTCGTAGCGTTTTTTAAGAATCTCGCGGAGCTTGCGCACGCCTAGACGCGGATCGCGACGCAGTTTGTTCAAAATTTGCGCGCTGACGGGCTTCTGCCCGTCGAGACATTGCTGCCGGATCTCTTCGATCGATAAGTCGCTAAATTTCATCGCCCGGGAATCGTTGTCAAATGAAGAACTCTAGTCTATGTAAAGAATTTTCCGCGCATATGCAACGAAGTTTTTCAATTCTGCCGTATTCCGCGCCGCAGAACCTCAAAATGTCTCGATTTGAAAAATTTCTTTCGCCAAGGCGCGGGACTCTCGCTTTACGAGTCTCGAAGTGACGCGAAACCCGGACTCGAAACCCGAAACGGCGTGGGCGCCCGTGGGTTCCTGTTTCGGCAGCCTGTTAGGTTTTCGCTGCTGCCAACGGCGTCTACAGTCCGAGCTCATCAGCCACCGCCTGCTCGACGACCGTGCGCTTGAAGAAGTCCGGGTTGGTGCGTGTGTGCAGGCGCGCGGC
>JAICHC010000515.1 GCA_025922795.1 Candidatus Binatia bacterium
AACTTGCATCATATCGTCGAGATCGAGCGCCGGCTCGCCGAAAAAACCGTCGCCGCCCTGCTCTTCCAGAGCGAGCAAGCCGCGCTGAATTGCGCCGATACTCGCCGCCGAGACATTGCCGTACTGCGTCTTGAATTGCGCTGCGTTGTCGCCAACGTGCTGCAGCATGGCGCGCAGGTCTCGGAGATCGAGCAGCAGCATCCCATTGTCGTCGGCGATCTTGAACACAATACTCAGCACTCCGCTCTGGGTCTCGTTAAGATTGAGCAGCCGCGCCATGAGCAGTGGCCCCATCTCTGAGATCGTCGTCCGGACGGGATGGCCTTGCTGCCCAAAGAGGTCCCAGAAAACCGTCGGGTAGCCGTTGTAGTTAAAGCCCTCGACCCCCAATATCTTGAGCCGCTCCGAGATTTTCGGGTTCTCCTGGCCAGGGCGCGCGAGACCCGATAAATCCCCCTTCACATCGGCCATAAAAACCGGCACGCCGATGCGGCTGAAACTCTCGGCAATGACGCGTAAACTAACGGTTTTTCCCGTCCCTGTGGCTCCGGCGATCAGGCCGTGACGGTTGGCCATGCGCGGCAATATGGCATGCAACTGTTTTCCCTTGGCGATTGGCGCAACTTCAGCCATTGGCGTAACCTCCTTTATTTATCGAGAAGTTAACCCTGATTTAGCGAGCACTGTTCGGCTTGTGAATTTCTACCTTATCTTATATAAACCACAGCCGCGTGAATGAATGCTAGGAATCACGCGTCAAAGTCACGAATTAGATCGAATCGTATCGGATGGAGGGGACGATCTGATTTGGTCCTATTCGTTGACAATAACAACAATACTAAGGAGGACGAGTTAATGAAACGTTTGCTAGGCATCTTGGTTGCGTCCATGTTCCTGGCTTCGGCGGCCTACGCCGGCGAGGCAATGAAGGATGAGAAGGTAAAGACCGAAAAATCCACGAAAGGCGAGAAAACCAAGGCTTCGAAAGCCAAGAGTGGAGAGAAAGCCAAAACGGCTGGTTCCAAAGCTAGCACGATGGGTGAGAAACAAGCCGGTGACAAAAAGGCTGGCAAGATGGCTGACGAAAAGTCCAAGTAAGCTTCCCACTTTGCTTCAACGAGCAAGGCGGCCCTCCCCACCTTGCTCGTGTTTTTCGCGTACGCTCCCTCCAAGTTTCTGAACGCTGTCTCTTAAAACCTGACGGCTAGTTTCCATAAATTACGCCTTGCGCTGGGCACGATCGATCAACTCGGTTCGGCGCGGGCGACCATTGACTTTCGCCGCGCTTTGATTTTTGCGGGAACTTTGTTAACGTTCCTGAACTAAGCTTCGGGAACATCAAGCCTATGGCAACACGCTCGGCAGTAGTCATCGTTCATAGTTCCGACCTCCACCTGGGCACCGATGATAGCTTCAGCGACAAGGACCGGCTGGCGGTTCTACCCAAAGTTTTGTCCACAGCTTCGGACTTCAACGCCGATGTGGTCGTGCTCGCCGGCGATTCGTTTGACAATCATCGCCAACCGCTGGATTTGCTGCAACGCGCCGCCGGGATGCTGCGTGATTACCGGAAGCGGGTGGTGATATTGCCCGGCAATCACGATCCGCTCACTCCCGACTCGGTCTACCGCCGAGCCGGCCTGGGCTTGATCCCCAACGTCAGCATCCTTGGTTTGAACGTCGACAAAGCCGTGCTGTTCGAGGATTGCGAATTGGAGATCTGGGGGCATGCCCACTTCGATTACAGCGACATGTCGCCGCTCGCGAATCCTCATCCGCGCAGTTCGCGTTGGCAGCTTGCCGCTGCGCACGGCCACTACGTCGATCAAGAACGTGATCCGAACCGACTGATCGGCTCTTGGCTGATTCATCCGGAAGAGCTTGCCGCCACCGCCGCCGACTACGTCGCCCTCGGACACTGGAACCAATCAACGCCGGTCGGCGATGGAACGATCACCGCACATTATTCCGGCTCGCCCGAATATACCGGGACCGTTAATCTCGTGCGCTTGCGCCAAGACGGCACCGTCGAAGTCGGCAAAGCGTCCTTGCGTTAGCTGACCAAGGGTTCGCCAGAGAATCTGCCGCTCAGCTTAGGAAAGAGAGCGGCTCCCTCTCACCTGGACCAAAAAAACGAACGAACTTAATTTTTTGCGCACCCTTCTAGCCTAGAGAAGAGGCCCGTCTGTTCGCTAAATCCCGGCCGAACCAACCCCGGTGCGCTGAGCACACCTCTGAAAACATCTTCCGGCCTGGGCGTTCTTTGCGGTTCGTTCTTATCTTAAGCCGGTAGCAGCAGCCGCGCTTCGTCGGCGTCGACCACTGGATTCTTCGGCCGCTTGCTTTCGAGCACCCGGATAACTTCGTGCGCCGCCCCCCACTCGCCGCGCTCCGACGCTTCCAGAGTGACCGCCCCTAGGTGCGGCGTCCAGAGGACGTTATTGAGCTTTATGAGCGGGTGATCCTTTTCGGGAGGCTCACTGGCGATCACATCTAACGCCGCGCCGGCGATCTTCTTTGCCGACAAAACCGCGCATAACGCGTCTTCACTTACGATGCCGCCGCGAGCGGCGTTGATCAGATAGGCCGACGGCTTCATAAAGGCAAGCTTCTTGGCGTCTATCATATCTTTCGTCTCTCGATTGAGCGGGCAGTGAATCGTCACGAAGTCGGATTCGGAGAGCAGCTCCTCCAACTCACTCCATTTGCCGCCAAGCGATGTGACATGAGATTCGGGAATGTAAGGATCGTAAACCATCAAATCCATTTCGAAGGCGCGCGCGCGCAATGCGACTCGGGTGCCGATATTACCCATGCCGACGATGCCGACCGTCTTGCCGGCCAATTCGGTGCCGATGAATTTGAGATAGTCGCTCCAGTGATTCGACTTTACGGCCTGATGGGCTTCATGGGTGTGGCGGACCAGCGCGATCATCTGGCCAAAGACCAATTCGGCGACCGAAACGGCGTTGCTGCCCGGCTGGTTCGTCACCCAGATTTTGAACTCCTTGGCGGCCTCGAGATCGACGCGGGAGGGATCAACACCGACTCCGGTCCGGGCAACGATTTTAAGCCGCCCGGCACTGCGCTCCATCTGCTCGCGAGTGATTTTTCCCTTGCGGCTGATCACCGCGTCGACGCGCGGCACTTCCAACTCCCAACGTTGAGGCTCGACCCACGGATTGACGACCACGAGTTCGACGCGTTCACGCAGCCACTTGAGCACTTCAGGTTGAAATTCTTCGGCCAGCACCCGCGGCAATCCCATAAGCGTCCTCCATCATTTTTCGTGGTGTTTTCATCATAAACTATAGTAAAAGTCATTATACATTTTCCCCGAGTTGTTGTCCCTTGTCCAAAATCGAATGTGCGCGCAATGAGCGATTTTGATACAAATCGCTCTCGCACGGAAAAATTTTTCTGCTAAACGGAGAACTTTATGACATCGATTCGAATCGCGGCTCTGCTCTTTTTGACCTTTACCGAAACAGCCGCTTTCGCCGAGCAGGTGAGAACGGCGATTCCACGCTCGACGCTCAATTATCTCAGCATCGCCGTGGC
>JAICHC010000516.1 GCA_025922795.1 Candidatus Binatia bacterium
CCTTTATCGTTTTCGACATACGCATAAGCGACACCGTCTAAAAGAGTATATTTTCTTGCAAGAGCATGAAGCGCTAGGAGATTCTTGCTGGCAACATAACCGGAGGCGGCGTCGCTGAAATTGGTGGTGATGGCCAGGGCCCGCTTATCGAGCTGATCTCGGAGCGTGCGCTGAGCGAGCTGATAGACTGCAGCGATGACAAAGATACCCAAGACCAACATGACGGCCGTATAAATCCCGCCGATCTTCCACTTGAGGCCTACACGTCGCGATTCCTGATTCATTTTTTTCTCCTTGATGACATTCGGTTACATCGTCTTGAGCGCAGCAATCTCCCTGAACATGGTATTCTGAAAACGCGCTCTCATGGTCTCATTCAAAATTTCCCCGCTGATGCGCTGAATAAGTTCGCCGAGTTTTACCTGTGGAAAGGCAAGTCGGGATTCGCCGAGGGCGGCAATTTGATCGCCCAAAATACGGTCGGCCATCGGGCCCATCGCTTCGGTTGCGGCGCGGGACATACGATCAAAAAACTGCGAAGAGACCGCCGGTCCCCGCGTGGCAATCCGGGAAAGCGTCACTCGATCCGACTCGCGAAGAGGAATAATGGAAACTTCGGCACGATCGGTCGCGTTCGGCTCATCCCCGTTCAATTCATAGCGCTTGGGGTTGCTCCGAGACCCCGGCCCTTTCATCCTGAGGAAACCCAGATCCGCTGCAATCTTTGGACTCTCCGCTCCGGGTTCCAGCAAGAGGGACGAAGCGGCCTTCATGATCATGTACGGAGAGACCTTCCTTTTAGCCGCCGCGCAGGCCATCGCCAGCGCGTTATCACAAAGGATGTTGATCAACCGGGGCGTTCCTCCCGAATATTGCCAAGTCGCCTCGACGGCTTCCTTGTTGAATATCTCCGGCCCTCCGTAGCCGGCAACCTGCAGCCGGTGGCAAATATAATGGTCCACCTCCCCCGGCGTCTGCAATGAATAGAGCCGGTGATGAAGCGCAATTCTTTGCTTGATTCGACGCAGGGAGGATTTGTTCAATTTCGCGGCGACTTCCGGTTGTCCGACCAGCACGATCTGCAGCAATTTCTCCTCATCGGTCTCCAAATTCGACAGATCGCACAGGCCTTCGAGCGCCTCATCGCTGAGCTTTTGTGCTTCATCAATCAGCAAGGCGACAATGCGGCCGTTGCTGAGTTGCTGAGTGAGATAGCCATTTAGATCCTGCACCATTTCCAATCGCGTTTTATCTTTTTGGCTGATTCCCAAATTCTGGACGATCAACTCCGTCAGGCCATAGGAAGTCAGATGACTGTTGGAAACAAAAACAAAATGGACGCGCGGTTCGAGATGCCGCATGAGCTTGCGCAGGAGGATCGTCTTTCCGGTGCCCACTTCTCCGGTGACGAGCATGAATCCTTTCTTGGCTTCGATTCCGTGCACCAACGCCGCCAGTCCTTCCAGATAGATGGGATGTTCATAAAAAAACCGCGGATCGGGCGTGACCCCGAACGGCATTTCTCGTAAGCCGAAATGACTCTCGAACAGGGCTTTGTGCTCTTGAGGCCTGGATGGTTCGATCATTGGCTTAACCTCCTGAAGTCGATCATGGCCGGTTCGGATTGCCAAACTCCACCGCTTTTGTATTCGACGTTCGCAAACACGATTGATGTTCCTTCGCAAGAAAATTAACTGTGGCGCCGAAGATGGTGCGAGGAGGAGCCAGACTTATTTTTTCCCGCCAAAATTGTCAAGCAAAAACGGGCTTGGCGCGAAAAAAAATTTCGCGCCGGTGTTCATAAACCTGTGGATGCTGGCGATAAGAAACTGTGGTTTCTATCAAAACAAATTTATCCACACCTGTGGATAAATTTTTCCGGAAAATTGGTTTCGATGCGGGAACTTCGGTTTGACAGCCAAGAAAATTTTTCTGCCGCAAAAGACCAACAAACTTTAAACATCGGATCGCGGCGCGTGCGGCGTTCGATACCTTCGATGCAGCTCGCCCTATTCAGCGTGGACTACCTCTTCAGGGGAACGAGAAGCAGGATTCCGCCGACGACTATCGCTCCTACGCCGGCCCAGGTCGGAATGTTAATCGTTTCCTGTTCCTTAACCGCGAATTCGAGCGGGCCGAGTTTGGCCTCGTGCGTCTCCTTGGTGTAGCTGAAACTGCGATAGACCAACGCCAGCGTGCCGGCCACAATCAAAACCGCTCCCAAGATTTTAAGCGCGTTCATACTTTGTCGCCTCCATGTTTGTTAGCGCCCCGCTGCGATTCTCTGTAGTCCAGAGCGCGCCGCTTTGTCAAACTTTAGCCGACGGCTGGAACTCGCAGGCTCAGCTCGCCCTACTTTAGATTGTCGCAATGTTCTGACAGCCGATACCGGGCTTCCGTCATGCGGGACATGCGCGCGCAATATAACCGATACGGCGGCCGAGCATCATAGGCACGGCGCTTGCACCCTATCATGTCAGAGAATTTTTATTTTATAGTAGGAGGAGAGTCATGAGCAAAGCGAAGAAGCAAAACAGGCGTAAAAACGTCGTTTCCGCCGTTGCCGTAGGCGTCATGGCGCTGGGAGCTACGCCGCTGTGGGCACAGCAGAGCCAACAATCTGGACAACAACAGTCTGCCCAAAAGGAAACGCGGTCTGATGCGCTGGTTACCGCCAACACGCTGAAGGAAAGCCCTGTGGTCGACGCGCAAAATCACAAGATCGGGGAAATGACAAACCTATTTATTGATCCTCAGACCGGTAAGATCGCCCGAGCCGACATAGAGTTCAGCGGCGAGGCATTCGGCAAGGAAAAGAAGCACTCTGTGTCTTGGGAGCAGCTCTCAGTGAAGCGGCAGGGAGACGGATTCGTCGTCGCATTGGACCAGTCGGTAATCGACCGCGTTCAAGTGGCGAACCAAGGAAACCCAACCGGCACGCAGACGCAAGAATCCGGACAGCAGCAACAAGGCGAGCGTGCAACTTACGGAAGCGCTGCGAAGGCCGGCCAACAAAGTATATCGGCGGATCAAATGAGCGCCGAACAAATCCGCAAAGTCCAACAGCAACTTAACAAGGAAGGCTTTCACGCCGGCGAAGTGGACGGCCAATGGAACTCGCAGACGAAAAACGCGATCAAAAACTTCCAAGGGTCCAAGGGCATTCAGGCGACTGGCCAATTGGATCAGCAAACGCTAAAGGAGCTTGGCCTCGATGCCGACGAGTTTCACCAGCAGGGCCAGTCCGAAAAGAAAACCGACGCGAAACCCAGCCGGTGGTAAACTGTATTAATTGATCAACCAGCCAAAGAAAGGAGAGGGAGACATCAAGCTCCCTCTCCTCGTTCTTTGTGTGTCCGTTGCGGTAAAACTCTCTCAAATTCTAAATTCAGCCATGGTCGCGTGAACCGGCCAGCCAGATAAAAATGACCGAAGCGACGCCAGCTGCCTGAGCGACCCAGAAGGCTTCGAGGTAACTACCGGTCCAGTCGTAAATCACGCCGCCGAGCCACGGACCCAGTCCCGCCCCGGCGCCGATAAAAAGCGAAATGGCGCCGATGA
>JAICHC010000517.1 GCA_025922795.1 Candidatus Binatia bacterium
AAGCCTCCTCCTTACGCGTGAGCGCCGGCCGGATCTTTATTTCAAGGCAACCGGGGAGCCATCTGAAAAACGCGCCAGCGGAGCAATCTCGGCTCCGCTCTATGTCGCCCTGCTGCATCATCCGGTTTACGATAAGAACGGCCAAGTCGTCACCACGGCGGTTACCAACATGGATATCCATGACATCGCGCGCTCCGGCTGCACCTACGGCCTGCGCGGCTTTTTTGTCATTACGCCGGTCAAAGCGCTCCAACGGCTTGCGCTGAAGATCATCGACCACTGGGAGACCGGTTTCGGCAGCCAATACAACGCCACGCGCAAGGAGGCCCTGGCGCTGGCTCGTATTTGCGACAGTCTCGACGATGCAATCATTGCCATCGAGCGTGAAACTGGTAACAAGCCCCTCCTTGTCGCCACGTCGGCGCGGCGCTCCAAAGAGCAGCGCGCCTCTTTCGCTGCGTTGCGAGACGTGTTACATAAAGACACTCGGCCTTTCCTGATACTACTCGGCACCGGATGGGGCTTAACCGAGGCTATACTTTTACAATCAGACTACGTTTTAGAGGCGGTCGAGGGGCAAGGTGATTACAATCATCTCTCGGTGCGCTCGGCTGCCGCGATCATCCTAGATCGGCTGCTGGGACGGCTGTGACAAACCCGCGACAAATAGGAGTTAGTCATGAACATTGTCGGTCAGCTCGAAGCACAGCAACTCAAGAAGGAACCGCCGGCGCTCCGCCCGGGCGAGACCGTGCGCGTTCATGTTAAAGTCGTCGAAGGCGAAAAGGAACGGACCCAGGTCTTCGAAGGGATCGTAATCGGCATGTCCGGCAGCGGCAACCGCGCTATGTTTACCGTGCGCAAAATCTCCTACGGTGTCGGCGTTGAACGAATCTTCCCGATCCATTCTCCGCGCATCGACCGAGTCGAAATCGTCGCGCGCGGCAAGGTGCGGCGGGCAAAGCTTTATTTTCTGCGGGAGAGATCTGGCAAGGCCGCTCGGCTAACTGGCGAAGACCGATAAGTGGACCGGCGAGATCGCTCTAGCAGGTCGCCGAGAACTCTGATGGGCGTTACCTATGGACTTTTTCATAGTCTGCTACGTCCCGCCTAAGACATTTCCGTTGCCATCGAAAGTTGCTCCTGGGTGAATACGTAATTCGCCCACGCGAGCTTCTCCTCTGAAATACCCCCCCGGCATAAGCTCGAAACAGCCCATCGTCTGCACCGAGCCAACGAGCCGGCCCTCCAGATGAACCTGTCGCGCGGAGATATGTGCGTCGACGTCGGCATTGGAGCCGATCACCAGCAGCTCGGTGGATTTTATTTCCCCGGTGAAATGTCCGTCGATCTTGACTGGCAGATTGTAACTGAGCTTGCCGGCAATGGAGGAGTTGGCGAATAAAACCGTTCGCGGCGTCGCTCCCTGGATAAATGAAGGATTTTCTTTATTTTTCATGGTGCCTGGGGGAACCGCCGCTATAAACCGCCATAGGATACCATCGAAGCGGCGCTAACAAAAGCCGCATGCTGCGCCCTGTATCGGCAGCATCGAGGTATGTTAACATGACCTCATGGATCTCTTTGCACCGGTTCCAACGGCAAAACAACAGCCATCCTCGCAACCGCTCGCCGAAAAAATGCGCCCGGCAAATTTGGAACAATTCGTCGGCCAGGAACATCTCTTAGGCCCCGACAAGCTTCTGAACGGCATGTTGACTTCAGGAAAGCTTCGCTCGGTGATTTTCTGGGGGCCGCCGGGGAGCGGCAAAACCACTCTGGCGCAGATTATCGCGAAATCAGCCAACGCAGCTTTCGTGAATTTTTCCGCGGTGACTTCCGGCGTCAAAGATCTCAAGAAGATCATTCACGAGGCGGAACAACTCCAGCGTCTCGACAAGGCGACAATCCTCTTCATCGACGAGATTCATCATTTCAACAAAGCCCAACAGGACAACTTTTTACCTCACGTCGAGCGCGGCACCTTGATCATCATCGGCGCGACCACGGAGAATCCCTCTTTCGAACTAATCTCGCCCCTGCTCTCGCGCTGCCAAGTGCTCGTGCTTAAAATGCTCTCGCCCGCCGATCTCGGCACAGTCGTCGATCGCGCGCTTGACGACGGCGAGCGCGGTTTGGGGAAGCTCAAGCTCAAGATTTCGGCCGAAGGGCGCGAGTTCCTGATCCAGCAGGCGCAGGGCGATTGCCGCACCGCCCTCAATGCTCTCGAAAACGCTGCCACGCTTACGGAAGCACAAGGCGGCAAGGAGATCGGGCTGACGCAACTCCAGGAAGCATTGCAGAGCCGGGCATTGCGATACGACAAGTCCGGCGAGGAGCATTACAACGTCATTTCGGCCTTTATTAAAAGCATGCGCGGCAGCGATGCCGACGCCGCGCTTTACTGGATGATGCGCATGATCGAAGCCGGTGAGGATCCGCTCTTCATCGCCCGGCGAATGGTGATCTTCGCCGCGGAAGACATCGGCAACGCAGATCCGCAAGCTCTTCAGGTCGCCTTAGCGGCCAAGGACGCGGTTCATTTCGTCGGACTACCTGAAGGACGGATTCCGCTCGCGCAAGCGGCGACCTATCTTGCCAGCGCGCCCAAATCGAATGCTTCGTACAAAGCCATGCTCGCCGCGGCGCAGGATGTGAAGGAACGGGGCGCTTTACCGGTGCCGCACCACTTGCGTAACGCGCCGACGGCGCTGATGCAGCAGCTCGGCTACGGCAAGGACTATAAATATGCCCATGACTATGAGGACCAAATCATTGATCAGCAGCACTTGCCCGCGGAATTGCTCGGCAAGCGCTACTATGCTCCGTCGGACTCCGGTTACGAAAGGCAGATTCAAGCGCGCCTGAAAGCTTGGCTAGATAAAAGGAACGAGCGCAAGCGCTAATCCCCAAGGCGCTTTTTTCCCTCGGCAAGATTCGACGTTGACGGCGGCCGCGCGTTCGGAGGATCATTCTTGAATCCCCGCCAGGTCGAGCAGAAAAACATATGAGAAGGCGGTCTCGCGATGGCGGCGAAAGCGGCCTGAAGCGCCGCCATGTCCGGCTTCCATGTTGGTTTTAAGTAACAACCGGTTCTGGTCGGTCTTGAGCTCGCGCAACTTGGCCGCCCACTTGGCCGGCTCCCAATACTGCACCTGAGAATCATGCAACCCTCCGGTGATCAGCATCGCCGGGTAGGCTTTTCTTTCGACACAATCGTACGGTGAATAGGACAGCATGTAATCGTACGATTCTTTATCGTGGGGATCGCCCCACTCGTCGTACTCGCCGGTGGTCAGTGGAATCGAGGAGTCGAGCATCGTGCTCACCACGTCGACGAACGGCACCTCGGCGACAATGCCCTTGAATAGGTCGGGGCGCAGGTTGCTGATCGCGCCCATCAGTAAACCTCCCGCGCTCCGTCCCATGGCAAACAACTTTTCGGGATTGGTGAATTTTTCTGCGATCAAAAACTCCGCGGCGGCGATGAAATCGTTAAAGGTGTTTTTCTTCTTGAGCAGCTTGCCGTCCTCATACCAGCGCCGTCCCATTTCTTGGCC
>JAICHC010000518.1 GCA_025922795.1 Candidatus Binatia bacterium
ATGCTTTCCGCCGAATAGTTTCGTCCACTGAGCTCGGCCTCGAGGTTTTCCCGGTCGAGTAGCTTGGCGCCGATACCGTCGCGCCGGTAGATTCGGTCTTCGCTCCAGTCGCGCTTGGCAAACTCCGCGGCGAACGACGGTAAGTACGGCGCGATGCGTTTGGTGTCCTTGTAGGAACGGTGCCAATCGTCCTGGGCCGAGACACCGACGTGATCGATGCCGACAAGCTTGACGCAGTAGTCGGTCCAATCGGCATACTCGGCCACGCTCGTGTTGGCACGCACGTCCTGGCAGATCACACCGCCCTTTTTCGCCGCGGCGACGATCAATGGATCGGGAGCGCTGCGCGGCCGGTTGAACAACGTCCGGCTGGTGGAGTGGCTGAAGATCACCGGCTGCTCGGATGTTTCGATCGCTTCGATCGCCGTACGATCGCCGGAGTGCGACAAGTCGATGACGATGCCGAGCTGGTTCATCCGCTTGATGGCCTTCTTCCCGAGCGAAGTGAGGCCGGTGTCCACTTCGGATGCATAGCCGCAGCCGTAGTAGCTGTTCTCGTTGAAAGCGAGAGCGACACAGCGCAACCCGAGATCGAAAAAAGCATCGAGCAATCGTAGGCTGTCGCCCAATGGCTTGGGATTTTGCAGACCGAGCAGTACGCCGACTTTGCCGCGATTGACTTCTCGCTCCAGATCAGCGGCGCTGCGCACAATGTACGCGTGCGGATGCTCGCGCACGATCGATTTGACCGCCTCGAAGTTTTCGATGCTTTCCAAAGTATCGTCCCAGGTGAGATTGGCGGTGCAGCCGACGATGCCGACTCCTTGCCCGCGCAGTTGGTCGATGAACGCCGGCGAGAGATCTTCCGGCCAGGGTGCACCGAGGCAGTTGACGATAGTTTGCTGCAGGCTCGTTGTACTCATGGCAAATTTACCTCCCGCTTTTTTTCATCAACTGAATGAGCGTCATGTTGGCCGAGCCAATCGTAGGGGCTGGTTTCAAACCCGCCCCTTGTATACACGCCGAATCTTGTCTCCGTCCTCCCGCGTTATCGTCACCTGGATACCGGCATTCGCCGGTATGACGAAGTCTCAGTAAGGCGACGCCTAGTGGAAATTGAGACTTCTTGCAAGCGGCGTAATGACCAAAAAGCAGATCCTTCACTTCGTTCAGGATGACTGTTCGAATGAAGTGCTAGTTTTTAAAAGCCGGCGCTGATCCGCTAAAAACGAATCACACCCACGGTTCCAATGCTTTGAGCCAATCTTTGACTTGCTTTGATCGCGTGTGATAACCCGAGGTCATGTCAAAATCATCTTCACAGTTCACCGGCGAAATCGGCATTCATTATCCGCTGCACGTCCTCAACCGCTACTCGCTTCCCGAGCTGATCACTCTTGCGGAGCGAGCGTTAACAACTTTGGGGCCGTTCAATTTCACCCGGGTGTGGACCAACGACAATCTCGAGTATCGCAGCGTGCTGGCGAGCTCGGCGGCAATCCTGGCGCGTCTCCCCGTAAAGCTCGGAACGGCGGTTGCCGTCCCCTACTTTCGCAATCCCGTCGATGTCGCCATGGCCTTCGCCACCATGTCCGAGCTGGCGGGCGGGCGAGATATTTCTCTCGGGCTCGGTCCCGGCTCCAGATCGATCCTGACCCGGCACGTGGTTAGGAGGAAACCCATGGCGATCATGGCTGAGCTGGCGGTGGCGCTGCGAACTTTGTTCGCCGGCGAAACGCTGGAGACGAGTGCCATTCCCGTTCTGGCGGAATATTTTCACTTGAATGCGGAACATTATGCGTTGCGCTTTAAGGCGCCCGCGCCGATTCATCTTTACTATGGCCCGAGCTTGTTGAAGCCGGCGGTGCTCGATCTGATCGCGCGCCACTTCGATGGCGTCATCCTGCAAACGCTCTATGGCATCGATGATATGGTAGCTTCACTCTCGCGACTCGACTCCGCCCGCGCGCAAGCCGGTGCGGCGCAACCGCTGCGCAAAACCATGCTCATCAACGCTTCTGTATCGCGCGACAGTCATGCCGCAAAACAACATGCCAAGCGATTCGTGTCGCACATCGTTTCGGGTTGGCCCGATGACGTGCTGGCCGCCAAAGGAATCGATCCGAACGCGATCCGGGCGGTGCGTCAAGCCTACGCGGAAAATCGAGGTGTGGATCATGCGTCGTCACTGACACCGGACGACGCGGTCGACAGGCTGATTATCGCCGGCACTCCGGAACACTGCATTGGCCGGCTTCGAAACCTGTTTCAACTCGCCGCGCGCCATGGTTTCAGCGAAATAACCATCGGAGTTCCCCTTGGACCCGACGTTCCCGAGGCGATTGATCTTTGGGGGAATGAAATCTTCCCAGCGCTCCAGATTCGGGACAGTGTCATGCGCGCTTAGCTCATTCGTCGGACTGCAGTCCAGTTAGAGACGGGTAACCACTGTAGTTGCCGCCGCTCCATCCGTGTAAGTTAAGCCGCCACTCGCCGGACTCTCAGGATCTCTGACTGCTTTAAAATTCGCGTAAAACCCGCCGTTTGCTTGCCGATCGCGCGCAAAAAAAACCTGTAACACTCAATTACAACGTGCCACGCGACGGGAATTTTTTCGTCGGCGATTGCTGATACCGCCACTTGGCACTGCCATTGCGATTTTAAACGCCAGTAATTCTTTCGCGCATTGTGCGCTCGATGGCTGTGTTTATGTTTCCCAGCATCTGGTCACAATTCAAGATCAATCTGCTGCTACAAATCTTCGACGGCCTGTTCACCTATCACGTGCTCACCCTGGGTGTGCCGGAATTGAACCCGCTTGTTCGCAACGCGATTTACAGCTGGGGAGAAGTCTGGGGCCTCGTCTACTGGAAACTGTTAGCGTGCGTCTTGCTGGGATTGATCTTCGTGCTGCGGCATTTCAGGGAGAGCCTGACTTTGAAAGCGCTCACCCTAACATCAACGGTTTACGGTTGCCTTTTGGTGGTATCGGTCTATCACTTTCTGCGCGATCTCTTTACCTAAGTGATTCCATTGCGCGCTGATTCCAATCGGTACACCCGCGCTGCCGTATTGTGAAACAGCGCGGCGCGCTCGCCGGCGGAATATTTTTCCGTGATTCGTTTGAAACTGTTCCAAAGACTCACGTAAGAGGTGGAGAGTTTCTCCACCGGAAAATTGCTTTCGAACATGCAACGATCGGCTCCGAGCTTTTCAATGCACCATTCGAAATAGGGTTTCAAAGCCGCGGCGAGCTCGGCCGACGAGGGCTTGACCGCGCGCTCGTGCCAGTCGTAGCCCGAGCGCAGCGAACCGAGGCCGCCGAGTTTTACAAAAACGTTCGGACAACTTGCCAAGGCGCCAATCCCTCGACTCCAGACTTGGAATACTTCGTCGCGCTTGCCGGCGTAGGGCCCGACCCCTAGCGGGGCGCCGATATGATTGAGAATGGTCGTCACATCGGGAAACGCGCGCGCCAGGTCTGCGAGCTCCGGCAGCTGCGGGTGATAGAGCCAGGCATCGAAGCTGAGATTGAGCTTACCCAAGCAGCCAAAG
>JAICHC010000519.1 GCA_025922795.1 Candidatus Binatia bacterium
AAGCCGATGGCGCCAAGTGCGACCGCTGCTGGAAGTACGATCCGCACGTGGGTCAGGACGAAAAACACCAAACAGTGTGTGCGCGCTGCGCGAGGGTGCTCAATGCCGGAGATACGGCTTGAGCGCTAAGTGGAAAATCGCCGGTGCATGGGTGGCGACGATCGTTGTCTTCGATCAGGCGACCAAGGCCATCGTCGACCGGACTATGCCGCTCCATGACTCAATTCCGATCATCGACGGATTTTTTAACCTTACTTACATTCGCAACACCGGCGCTGCTTTCGGGATATTCTCCGGGAGCCACGAAATTTTCCGCTTACCATTTTTGATCGGCGTCTCGATCTTGGCCATCGGCTTCATTCTGATAATGCTCAAAAAATTGCGCGATCGGGAAACAGGGCTTACGATGGCGCTTGCGTTCATTCTTGGCGGCGCGGTCGGCAATCTGATCGACCGCATCCTCTACGGAGAAGTCATCGATTTTTTAGATGTCTACTGGTCGCATTATCATTGGCCCGCGTTCAACGTGGCAGATAGCTTCATCACCATCGGCGTCGGGATTACTCTATTTTACCTGATTCGAGCGAAGGGCGACGATCCGTTCGCGGCCAGTTAGTTCTGCTCTTTGAGACGCACGATGGTGGCACCCCAGCCGCCTGCGTCGATTGGGGCATCTTGATAGAACGCGACGGCGGGATGCTTATTCAAGACTGAACGTACAATGCTGCGCTGAACGCCGATGCCTTTACCGTGAATCACACGCACTTCAGAAAAGCCCATCCGGCGGCACTCTTCTAGATACTCCTCGACCACACTCGCAATCTCCTTGGGCTCAAAGGCGTGGAGATCGAGCGCGTCCGTGATCGGTAGGACGATGGGGCCCTCGAACGGCGAATCATCATCTTTTTTCATTGCGGTAATTGAGAAATCACTGCGCACTGAAAGACGGACCGTGACGACCGGGTAACTTAAAACTCGCCTTTCTCCAAAGTGGTTTTTATCTGCGTAAGAAACCGTGCGGCGACCGCGCCGTCGGCGACGCGGTGATCAACAGAGAGAGTGGCCGTCATAACCGGCTTGATTGCGTACATGCCGTCCTCGGCTACTACGCGCGGCGCGACCCGCCCCACCGCCAAAATCGCGCACTGCGGCGGATTGATGATCGCGGTGAAGCTATCGACGCCGAGCATCCCTAGGTTCGATACCGTGAACGTGCCGCCTTCGGAGTCGAGCGGGAAGAGTCTTTTGCTCTGCGCCCTATCGATCAGCTCGCGGCTCTGGGCCGCCAATTCATTCAAAGTTAAGCGGTCTGCATGGCGAATCACCGGCACAACCAGACCCTCGTCAAGGGCAACGGCCATGCCAAGATGGATATCGTCGTGAAGGTTTATACCTTGATCACTGAAACTGGCATTGATGGCGGGGAAAACTTTCAGCGCCCGGGCGCAGGCGTATAAAATATAGTCATTCGTTGACGGTACGCCTTGATTGGGGCGTTTTTTTGGTTCGGTACGGCAATCAACCACGGCGCTCATATCAATTTCCATGCTCAAGTAAAAATGCGGCGCCGTTTGTTTGCTCAAGGTCATGCGCTCACTCACGATGCGGCGCATCCGGCTCAGTGGGATAAGGCGGTCAGGCATTGACGTGGCGGTTGGCTCGCTCGCCGCGCGCAACACATCTGCGGCTAGGATGCTTCCTTCAGGGCCGCTGCCTTTGAGGGATGCGAGATCGACGCCCTTTTCGCGGGCGATTCTTTTCGCCGCGGGCGAGGCGAGAATGCGGGGGCCGTTCGCAATAGCCGAAACGGACTCAGAGGGAGGTTTCGCCGCGGGTTTCGGAGCAGCTTCTTTCGCTGCAGTCTCAGGTCCCGTGGACGCTGTGGGTGCGACTTGCCGCGGCAATGGTTCCCCCGGCGCCAAGATGAGAGCAATACGCTGCCCCACCGGCACCTCGTCGCCGGCCTTTGCGATGACTTGGGTGAGGATTCCAGAGCCCGGCGCTTCGATTTCAACCGTCGCCTTGTCGGTTTCGATTTCCATGAGCGGCTCGCCTTTGGAAACCGATTCGCCTTCGGCTTTGAGCCATTTGAGCAGAGTGCCGGTTTGTTGTGCCACGCCAAGAGCGGGCATGATGACATTGGCCGCCAAATCACCCTCGGTTCAAAGATTCAACACGTCAGGTTCAAAGGGTTCGTTTAACCTTTAACTCGGTCCAGCGCTCCCGGATTGTTTAGATTCGATTGCGTCTCGCGCGTCGTCGATAACTCGCCGCCGGTCGTGAAATAGTGCGTGCCGGCGACCAAGAGCTTTTCTGACGGAAAGCGTGTAATGACTTCGCAGCCATCCCTCGTTACAACCACTTCTTCCTCTAAGCGTGCGGCGGACCAACCATCCGACGCCGGCCAGTAGGTTTCCAGCGCAAACACCATGCCTTCTTCGATGACTTCGGGATGATCGAGTGAGACCAGGCGGCTGAAAATCGGTTTTTCCCAGATCGACAAGCCGACGCCATGGCCGTATTGTAGAGCGAAAGCCGCTTCCTCGTTGGCGAAACCAAACTCTTCAGCTTTCGGCCAGAGTTTGACTACGTCGGCTGTGGTGATGCCCGGTTTGACGATGCTAATCGCCGCGTCCATGTAATCACGGCTGCGTTTATAGGCGTCGACCATTGCCGGGGAGGCACTGCCGATGGCAAAAGTCCGGTAATAGCATGTGCGATAACCGTTGTAGCTGTGAAGGATATCGAAAAAGGCCGGATCGCCCGGGCGGAGCACCCGATCCGTGTAGACGTGCGGATGGGGGCTGCACCGCTCGCCGGAGATTGCGTTCACGCCTTCGACATGTTCCGAACCGAGATCATAGAGCACTTTGCTAACAACGCCGACGCATTCGTTCTCTTTGACGCCCGGCTTCATGAAACGATAAAGCTCGTCGTAAGCGGCATCGACCATCATAGTTGCGGCATTGAGCAGAGTGATTTCGTCTTGGGTTTTGATTTTGCGAACATCGTGCATGAGCTGCTGGCCATCGACGACTTTGATTCCTTGGGCCTGGAGCGCGAACAGCACGGGCAGCTCGATGACGTCGACACCGACCGGTTCGTTCTCTAGCTTCCGCTTCTCCAATTCCAGCTTAATTTTTTTAGCGACGTCTTCGGCCATGCCGGATCCCGGATGGGTTGCGCCGCGCAACGTGGAGATGCCGGCGCGCGAGCGCTCGCCGAGCCAGGGACAATAAATCTGATGGTGGCGCGCCGCCGAGCCAAAATCCCACAGGAGCGGTTGATCGCCCTGCGGCAGCAGCGAGAAGCGCACCAGTTTGTCCATCGCCCAGGTGCCGATATGGGTCGCGGTGATATAGCGGATGTTGTTCATGTCGAAGCACAGCAGCGAGCCAAGCTCCGACTTTTTAAGCGCCGTTGTGATGCGCTGCAGACGATCCTGGCGCAGCCGTTCCAGATTGACACGCTCTTCCCAATCGACGGCCATCAGACCGAAGGTCTTTAAGCCCATGGCTTACCTCCAAAATAATTGTGCCAGTC
>JAICHC010000520.1 GCA_025922795.1 Candidatus Binatia bacterium
ACGGCTCTAGCCGTGCGCGCATTACTTTCCGTTCGGTGCGATCATTTCGGCTAAATTGATTTTGCCCTGCTTGCCGCTTTTGTATCCGGTGTAACGAAGCGTCCGACCATCGCTTTGTACGATAACCGCGCCGTCCTCGTAGGTGCTCAGCATTTCGGCGCCGGCGACACGGTAGCGCTCGGTGACCTCGCCGCGCTGAGCTTCGGCGCGGCTGCGGGCGCCGGCGGAAACCAGAGCGAGCCGCGGCCGCACTGCGGCAATGAATTCTTTGGTGCTCGCCGTTGCGCTGCCATGGCGTGGCACCTTGATGACCGTGCTGCGCATGTCCTCTGCGCGATCGAGCAATAGCGCTTCCTCCCGCTTGGTGACATCGCCGGCGAACAGGTACCGCAATTTACCGAACTCCAGACGCAATACCACGGCCCCCTCGATCGAACCGTTCGCCGGCGGGTACAACACACAGAATTTGACCCCGGCAATTTCACGGCAGGGTTGGCGATCGTTGAGCGCCACGCGCGCGATTTTCGCTTTTTCGAGAGCTTCTTCCAACTCGTCAAAGCGGTCGGTCTCGCCGCGCCGCGAACCCGACCAGAACTCACGCGGCGCGAATTCGTTGACGAGCGCGCGCATGCCCCCGTAATGATCGATGCGCGGGTGAGTCACGACCAGATAATCGACCTGAAGAATTTTTCGCGAGCGCAGAAACGGCGCCACGATGTTTTCACCGGTATCGAAATCGCCGGCAGCTGTGCCGCCGGCATCGATCAGCAGCGTTTTCGCACCGGGTAACTCGACCACGGCGGCATCGCCCTGTCCGACGTTAAGGTGGGTTACCCGCAATTCGTTGCGACGAAAGCGCTCTATCCACCAGTAGGAAGCATCCGCCGCCAGCAAAACGATCCCAACCGTCAGGGCGGCCACACGGTGCGCTCGTTTGGTCAGAGCGAACAGGCAAATCAACATGCCGTAAAGAGCGGTGATTTCCCACACATTCGGCGACGGTACGCCGATGTCAGCCAGCGGTAAACCGGCGAATAGATCGACCAGCCCTGCGGTCAATGACACCAGATATTCAGCCATGCCGGCGAAGATAATACCCATCTCAGGGGCGATCACGGCCAACAAACCGATCACCAACCCGAGCGGGACGACGATAAAGCCGACCAACGGGACCACCAACGGATTGGCAATGAAACCCGCCAGCGACAGGTGGCCGAAGTAATGCGCGATCAAAGGCCCGGTGCCCAAGGTCGCCAACAGCGGAACGGCGAGATGCATGCCGGCTTGCCTCAGCCGCGCTCTGAACCAGCTTCTTTCCGCGGGCAACTCATCGCTTTTTACGTTTGGAAACCAATCGCGCATCTTTCGCACACCCCAGACAATAAACAGCACCGCCAGAAACGATAGCTGAAAAGAGATATCGGCAATCACGCCGGGCCAAATCAGCGCGATCAGCAACGCCGCCAAGGTGAGGCTGGCGAACACTTCCTCCTCGCGGTCGAGCAACACCGCCAGCTGGTAAACGCCGATCATGATCGCCGACCGAACGGTCGGCACCATCGCGCCAGCGAGCGCCGTATAAAAAACCACCGCCAAGAAAGAAAAGAACGCAGCGACTTTGAAAACATTCACGCGCAGCATGAGGTAGGTGCTGAGCGAACCGCCGTAGCGGATGACGGCGAAGACGACCAGACCGAGCATGGCCACGTGCAGCCCTGAAATCGACAGCACGTGATTGACTCCGGCCGCGGTAAAGGCAGCGCGCATTTCCTTGGTAATTCCGCCCATGTCGCCGACGACCAGGGCGGCGAGCAACGCGCCGTTGTCGCGCGAGAGATGGCCGGCGATATATCGGCGAATCTCGCGACGCAAGTCCTCAATAAAAACCCGCGCCGCCCCGCGATCTCGCGCCATCAATTCGACGTGTTGGTCGCTGTCGAGAAAGCCCGTGAGGTAAATCGCCCGTCTGGAAAGAAAAGTCGCGTAATCGAAGCCGCCCGGGTTGCCGCTGTTTTGTGGAATCATCGGCCGGATCCAAAACCGCACCCGGTCGCCGTAGCGCCAATCGCGGCGCACGTGGCGCAGGCTCACGAGCAGATCGCCGCTGACCTCTTCGGCGCCGGTCGGATGCCAGATGCGCTGCGCCGCCACATGCCAGCGGCTGCGGTTGACCAGCTTATCGGGCTCGTGGCGCAGCGTGCCTTCCAGATACACCCGGGCATCGCGCTGCGCCACCGAGCGCAAATGACTGTCGGCAAATTCGGGAAACAGCAGCTGGCGGTGGCGCATATAGCCAAGCGAAAATGTTAGGACGGCAAGCGCGACCAAGAGTGCCCAACGGCGCCACCGCGCCGAACCCACCAAGCCCAACGGTAACAATGAAATAGCTGCCGCGGGATAAGGAATATTCCACGGACCGGCGGCGACCGCCTGTCCGAACAGAAGCGATAGGGTTGGCACGACCAACCAAGCCGACGGATGAATGTCTGTCCCGCTGCCGTCGCTTAGCCGCCGCTCCTGGGTGAACATCCCGGGCTCTTAATGGGACGCACCGCGCAGCGCTTCTATGATGTCCCGGGCAACCTGCTCGTTCATCGATGGCACCTGGAGCAGTTCTTCAAGGGATGCCTCCTCGATGCGCTTGACGCTGCCGAACGCGCGCAGCAAGGCGCGCTTGCGGGCGCCGCCGATGCCCGGAATCTGGTCGAGAGCGGAATAAAGCGTCCGTTTCGAGCGCAGCTTGCGATGATGCGTGATCGCAAAGCGATGTGCTTCATCACGTACCCGCTGCAACAAGAACAGCGCATTGGAATTGCGTTTCAAGATCACCGGATTGCTCTGCCCCGGCAGGAACACCCGTTCTTCGAGTCGCTCGATCTCGGCGCTGCGCGCCGCCGCCTGCACGCGCATCTTGGCCAGGCCCACGGCGTCGACGCCTTCGATGCCGAGCTCGGCCATCGCCGTCAGCGCCATGGCCAGCTGGCCCCGGCCGCCATCGACGACGATCAGGTCCGGCAGATCCGCCTCTTCCTTGCCGCGGCTGAAGCGCCGTTTCAGCACTTCGAGCATCATACCGAAATCGTCACCGCCGGAAGATTCGTCGATCGTTTTGATGCGAAAATGGCGATAAAAATTTTTTTCCGGCTCGCCGTCGATAAACGTGGCCATGGAACCGACGGCGTTGGTCCCATGGATCGTCGAGATGTCAAAACATTCGATCCGCTGCGGATATCGCTTAAGGCGCAATTGCGCCTGCAGCTCGCGCAGCATCGTCTCGCGCGCTTTTTCCTGATCGTGCCGCTCTGCGAAGCTTTGCCTGGCATTTTCCTCCGCCATCTGCACCAGGTGGCGTTTATCGCCCCGCTGCGGATTGAGGATCTGGACGCGCTTGCCTTTGCGATCGGCCAGAACCTCCTCGCGCGCCTCACAGTCTTCCAGAGTCACCGGCAAAAGAATCTCATCCGGCACAAAGCGCTGTCCCTGGTAAAACTGCGTCAACAACGAACCGACGATCTCTTCGTCGGGAAATTCCAGATCTTCCA
>JAICHC010000521.1 GCA_025922795.1 Candidatus Binatia bacterium
AATCGCTCAACGAGCCCCGAAGTGTGCGCGCGCAGTCGCCGCCCCGTGACTAAAACGCCTCTGCGGAAGCAGCGTGGCCCGCTAGATATGTCCCGGCACGGCAACCGGCCTGCTGAAGTCTTCCGGAGCAATCACGGCTGAACACGGTGACGACGTGTGCGAGATCGAGCGAGCACACGACACGCATGAGCCGGTCTTCGGTTCCGACGATCGATGTTGAACACAGTCGCTTAGGCTATAGGGCCGTCACCGCCACAGATCCGAATTTAAATTGTTTGCGATACTGTTGACGCCTTCGGGTGTTTTTCTGGGAATCGGGCTAAGCGGTCTTTCCTGGTTGAGCATCTTACTCACTCCTGGGCTAGTGCTGGCATTGTTCCCGCGCTTTAAGTGATCCTAAAGCACAGAGCGACTACTCCGGCCGCGGTAATTTTCGTACCGGCTTGGTCGGATGCGCGCCCCATGAACAAGAGCAGTTTTGAATTCCCACCGTGGAGCCGGATCATCTTCGGCTCTGATCGGGGTTCTGTCGGTAACGGCCGCGTCGCGCAGCGCGGGAGCGTGCCGAACGCCGCGACAAAAGCTTGGGAGGAAAAGCTGGGATGAAATCTCGCTTGGCAAATTTGTGGGAAACACTATCCGCGAGTTTGTGGTTTGTCCCGTCATTATTGACTCTTTTCGCCGTCGGGCTCGCTTTCGCCGCCATCGGCCTCGACGACGCCATCAGGCAGGGTTCCGAGTGGGCGTACGGCGGCGGTCCCGAGGGAGCGCGCGAGGTTTTGTCGGCGATCGCATCCTCGATGATTACCGTCGCCGGCGTCGCGTTTTCGGTTATGATCGTTGCATTGACCCTGGCATCCCAACAATTCGGCCCCCGCCTATTGCGGAATTTCATGCGCGACCGCGGTAACCAGGTGGTGCTCGGGACGTTTATTGGGACATTTACTTATTCGCTGATGGTGCTGCGCACCATTCGCAGCAACGGCAGCGAGTTTGTGCCGCAGGTCTCGGTCACACTCGCGATGGTTCTCGCGCTCGCAAGCCTCGGCGTGCTGATTTACTTCATCCATCATGCCGCCGTGACCATTCAAGCCCCCGCAGTGATCGCTATGGTTGCTGAGGATCTGACCCAAGGCATTGACAAATTGTTTCCGGAGGCCTTGGGTCGTCCACCCGCCGACGGCGGGAACGACTTAACGCCGGAGTTTGCAGGGGAATTTGAGCGCGGGGCCGAGTCGATTCCCTGCCGTGAGACCGGGTACTTGCAATCCGTCGAAAACGATCGATTGATGGCGCTTGCCAGCGAAAACGATCTGACCTTTCTTCTGCCATACCGTCCGGGTGATTTCATCATCGAAGGCAATGATCTGATACAAGTCAAGCCATCCGGACGCATAGACCAGGAACTTGCAGACCAGCTTTGCCGGTGTTTCATCCTCGGTGATGAGCGTACCCATCTGCAAGATATCGAGTTCGGCATATATCAGCTCGTCGAAATCGCGGTGCGTGCTTTGTCACCCGGAATCAATGATCCGATCACCGCAATGAATTGCATCGATCGGATTGCGGCGGCGCTCTGCCGGCTGGCCGAGAGATCCATGCCAGCGGCCTATCGTTATGACGACGATCATCGGTTGCGCGTTATTGTTGCGAGGCCGGTTAGATTCGATGAAGTCATCGAGGCCGCGTTCGACATGATTCGGCAGTATGGGCGCTCGAGCGGTCCGGTCACGCTTCGGCTCCTCGACGCAATCGCGCTCATCGCCACGCGGGTGCAGAGAGAAGGAGATCGTACCGCACTATTTAATCAGGCAGTGATGATCGAGCGTGGCACTCACGAAGGGCTCCCGGAAGAACGCGACCGCCAGGAAGTTCAAGACCGTTTCAAAAGGACGATCTTAGCGCTGCAAGAGCGAGCTTGGCGAGACCTGACCGGGCGAAGCGCGGCGCGCTAGCTAGTCGCGCTTCTTCTGGCCATAGTGAGAGCAATCGAAGCGCGCGCGGAAAAAAATCCACTCATGGCAAGGATATCAGCGGAACGACACGACGCCGAGGCTTTTTGTTCAGCCGGGCGGCGGAGAGTGTGCCGAGTTATCGTGCCGAATGCCCGAAGCGGTCGTCGGACGGCGCGCCTTGCTCGAGCCAATTTCTAAAATGCTCCAGCGCCTGCGCCATGCGCCATTCTTCAAAAACGGTGCGTGCCATGGCAGCGACGGCTCCGGGTGATTGTGGCGTATCTTCGATGGAGATAGCGCACTGCAGCAGCCACCCCTCGAAAATCTCCGGATCGGGATCTTCTCGAACCGCTTGCTCCAACAGCCGGCGCTTGATGGCTAGCCCGATCGCATCGGGCGTCTGATCGCGCTTGCGCCGGCGCCGCCGTCCTTCGGACGCGTCCAGCGCGGCGAGCAAGGCTTGACAGACATAAGCGGGCCGGACCGTTTCCAAAGCACTCTGCGGCATGATTATCGTATTCCGGGAAAGAGTCTTCGGATGACGCTTTTGTTGTACCCGACGCTGACGCCCAGGAAATATCCTGGGCCCGGCGGACGCCGGTATCCTTGTTTTACGGCGGCGATGTCGAGGTCGACACTTGCCAGATCATTGACCATCACCCCCAGTTTATCCGCGCCTTGCAGCGTGGTGAATGATTTCAGGTAACCCGAGCAACGCTTACAGCCTTCGATCCTCCGAGCCGAATCACCGTTTTGCGGGATCAGCGAGACCAGTTGTTCGTGATCGTTCACGTCGCAGAAGGGACACTGCAAACAATGAATCTGCCACTCGTCGCCGCAGCGGCCACAGCGAAGATAGCGCGCGCGCTCGATGCCCCTAATTTCAGCGAGCGCCGGCCATGCGCCGCATAAGGGGCAGTAACCCTCCTGCCAATTCATCTCATCCAACATCGTCAAGCGGCGGCCGCAAGCCTGAAGAAACGGAATCGGTAATAACTCGGCAACGCTTTGAAAAGCCGTGGCGTTCGTGTCGGAATCGAGCGCAATCTGCTTGATCTGAGCGATGTCTTGACAAAGCGCCGCCCGAAATAATTGGACGGCTTCAACATTGGGTTTTTCCACGTTTCTAAGCATGGCCATTTGGGCTGTCCCGCTGCCAGCGGCGCTGCGGATGAGTCGCTTTATCCAAGTATTAAGAAAGTCGATCGGTAGCGCGATGGCAGCTTGCGCCAACGCGGGAGCTCGTGTCTGTTGTCGTGACACGATCGGAACGAAACTCTCCCATGCCGGATCGACCGCTTCGCTCAGCGTCTCGCCCACAACCGAGAGCCACGGGTTCCATTCGGGATGGTCGGAATGCAAGCTTTGCAGACGACTCGCTATCGCGCTGTTCATTGGCGGTTCGCCTGCTCTTGCTGGCGCTTAGTCTCACTGCCGGTGAACGCATGTCTGGAGTCGATGAGTTGCGGCGTGCCATGATACGGCTCGGAGCCCGCGTGCATTTCCACCGTTTGGCCTCGATAGCCGAGGTCGGCACCCGGGCCGCCGCCGCGCGTGCGCTTTACTTCGGGGCTGTCGCAGCCGA
>JAICHC010000522.1 GCA_025922795.1 Candidatus Binatia bacterium
AAGAGCTGGCCGTCCTTGTAGACCATCTCTTCGAGCAAGCTGTGACCGATGGCGTTCATCACGCCGCCCTCATCCTGCCCTTCGCAAAGGACCGGATGGATCGCTTTACCGACGTCGGCGAGCGAAACGTATTTTAACAATTTAATTTGGCCGGTATCCCGGTTGACTTCCACTTCCGCCGCGCCCCAGCTGATTTCCCAGAAAGTTGTCGGAGAACCGAGAGCCGCTTTGCTGCTTTTGACGTCTTGGTAGGCGCCCCGGCCGATCATTTCGCCGGCCTTGGAAAGAAAGATTTTCTGCATCAGGGCTTCGAACGATAGGCTTTGCCCTTTGGGGCCATGCACCTTACCGTCGCTCAACGTGAGCTGTTCCGGCCTGACGTTGAAAACTTTAGCTGCCTGGCGCAGCAGTTGCTTTTTCAGATCCTTAGACGCGCGCTGCACCGCAAGCCCCATGACGACTGTCGAACTGCTCGCGTTGGTATTGACGTCGTAAGGCGTCACGTCGGTATCGAGCTGTGCCACAGTCACATCATCGAAAGGCAAACCCAATTCTTCGGCGACCACTTGGCTGAGCGCCGTGCGCGCGCCCTGCCCGACCTCCACCGTCCCCGTGAGCAGAACCACGCTGCCATCGGCATTCATTTTTATCGCCGCCGATGAAACCTTGTAGGTGCCGCCGCCGTCCTTCATGCAGACCGCCAGTCCCTGGCCGCGATTGGGCTGTTTTTTGCCATTCCAACCGATGTTTTTCGCGGCGCGCAATAAGCCGGCCTTGAGATCGCAATCCACCGGCGTGTCGCCGGGAGTGTAGAGCTCGCCCTTCTTGAGCAGATTCTTGAGGCGGAATTCCAATGGATCGATACCGAGCGCTGCGGCGATAATATCCATTTGCGATTCGTAGGCCCAGCTCACCTGCAAGGTGCCGAAGCCGCGATAGGCACCGGCCGGCACCGTATTGCTGTAGACGGTATACGCGTCGGTTTTCATGTGCGCTAACCGATAAGGACCAAAACAGCGATAACCCGCTTTTTGTGTCACACGCGGGCCGGCGTCGGCGTAGGCGCCGGTTTCCATGTGAATCAGACACTGGCGCGCGATCATTTGACCGTCCTTGCTGACGCCGGTTTTGATCTTCACCCGCGCCGGGTGTCGCGTCACAGTGCGAAAACTTTCTTCGATCGTATGAGCCAAGCGGACCGGCCGCTTGGCCTTCCACGACAGGGCCGCCGCCAGCGGTTCGGTCTTGACCGCGAGCTTGCCACCGTAACCGCCACCGACGTACGGTACGATGACGCGAATCTTGTTGAGCGGCAGATGAAAAATTTCGGAGAGATGCTCGCGCAGGGTAAAGGGCTCCTGGGTGCCAGCCCACAATGTCATGCGCTCGCCTTCCACGTCGGCCACTGTCGCATGAGGCTCCATTGAAAAGTGTTGGACGCGCGGAAATGTAAAAGTGTGCTCGAAAATGTGGTCGGATGCCGCGAATCCTTCTTCGACCTCGCCCTTGGCGTAGCTGAAGCGGTAACAAAGATTGGTTCCGGAAAATTCTCTGGGCGCTTCGTAGTGCTGTCCCATCAGCTCGCCGCCGGCCACTGAGGCGTCATGCACCAGCGGTGCGCCCGGCGCCAAGGCCTCATCCAGGGTCGTGACCACCGGCAATTCTTCGTAATCAACTTCGATCGCCGCCAGAGCTTCTTCCGCAGTCGCCTCGTCCACCGCCGCCACCGCTGCCACCGGATCGCCGGCATAGCGTACCTTATCGACGGCGACGATGGTCTGATCTTTATAGGCTGCGCCAAACATTCCCAGCCGGCGCTGGTCGTCGCGCGTGATCACCGCGAAGATGCCCGATAGCGTTTCCGCCTTACTGGCATCGACGCGCCTCAACCGCGCGTGCGCATAGGGGCTGCGCAAAATTTTGCCGTGCGCCATCCCCGGCAGCTTGACATCCACCGTATAAATCGCCTTTCCGGTAACTTTTTCTGCCCCATCACAGCGCGGTTCCGCTTGCCCGACGACTCGATAGGCCTGTGCCCTTTTCATCCGTTAACCTCGATGTCCATAATTTTTCTTGATCCACTCGAGCGCCTGTTCTCGACTGGTGATCTCGCCGCTGAGCTGCTGATCCTCCATCCTATGCAAAATCTCCGAGAACAACGGTCCCGGGGTAAATCCCAGATCGATCAGATCGCCGCCGCGCACCAGCGCCGCCGGACGAATCTCTTTCTCATCGAGCGCGGCGCGGCGTTCCTGGCAAAACCGGTAATAACGCAGATCGCCGTTCGATGACAGGGCGTCGATGCGCGCCAACTCGAGCAGCTCGTCGATACCGTCTTCGCGCAGGAACCGCTTGAGCGTGCTCAATCGCATCTGCGGCGCTTGCACGTGGCGTAGATGATTGCGTACCAAGTAACCGACCCGCTCCCAAACCGAACGGCCGCGCTTCAAGCGCTTGAGAATATCTTCGGCCATGGCCGCACCCATCTCAGTGTGGCCGTAGAATGTGACACGTTCGCCATCCTGCCTGAAACAAAGCGGCTTGGCGACATCGTGCAGCAGACAACCATAGGCTAACGTCTCGGATGGCGCGTCCAAGTGGCTTAAGAGTAGCATCGTATGAGTGAAGACGTCGCCTTCCGGGTGGTGATCCGGGCTCTGCCGAGTCCCTTTGAGCGCATCGATCTCCGGCAGCAGGACCTTCAACAAGCCGCTATCGTCCAAAAGCTTAAAGCCGCGGTGCGCGCCGCCTTCCATTAAAATCCGAGAGATTTCATCGCCGATGCGCTCCCATGCGATGTCGGTAATTGTCGGACCCAATCGCTTGATCGCCGCGAAGGTGGTCTGTTCAATCGTGAAATCCATGCTCGCGGCAAAGCGCACGGCGCGAATCATGCGCAAGCGATCTTCTTCGAATCGCCGCTCCGCGTTGCCAATCGCACGGATCCGGCGCTGCGCGAGATCCTGGCGTCCCTCTACCCAATCGATAATCCGATCGGTCACCGGATCATAAATCATACCATTGATCGTAAAGTCGCGGCGGCGAACGTCTTCTTCCAAGCTGCCGTAGCGCACCTGGCTCGGTCGCCGGCCGTCCAGATAGGGCCCGTCGTGCCGAAAGCTCGCGACCTCAAATGGCTGCCCGTCAATCACTACCAGGATCACGCCGAACTGCGCGCCGACGGGAATGGTTTCGGCGAACACGCGTTGGACATCTTCGGGGTGGGCGCTGGTCGTGATGTCGTAATCCTGCGGCGTTTTGTCGAGCAACATATCGCGCACACATCCCCCGGCAAAATAGGCTTCATAGCCGGCTCGCCGGAGTTGCTGAACGATAAAAGCCGCCCTTTCACGAGCCGTCTCGGCCGTGTTCATGTTTCGCTCAATTTCGATTGAATAATGAAAAAAAGTAGCGGAGCCGCAGCTTCAAAGGGAGCAGGTCGTGCTCCCCGCAGGGATCAGCTCCCGCACCTTCGCTTGCAGTTCCTGGAAAGTGAACGGTTTGACGATGTAACCGTTGCATCCGGCTTCGATG
>JAICHC010000523.1 GCA_025922795.1 Candidatus Binatia bacterium
CAAAACCTCCGCGTTCGCCAACAAATACATCCGGCTGCGCTCGGGGACAGACGTCGCATTCATCTATGGTTTGATCAACATCATTCTCGCCAAAGGATGGGAGGACAAGAAATTTCTTGCCGACCGGACCTACGATTTGGAAGGGCTAAAGAAAGAGGTCGCCAAATATGATCCCAAGACGGCGGCCGACATCACGGGCGTGCCGGAGGCTGATATCGAGTGGGTAGCCAGGGCGATGGCCGAGAACCGGCCAGGCACCGTTATCTGGGCCATGGGCGGCACCCAGCACAACCATGGCACCGGCGTGGTTCGAACTTATTGTCACCTGCAGATGGTGCTCGGTAACATGGGTAGACCCGGCGGCGGCTGCGATGTCTTCCGCGGTCACGACAGCATTCAGGGAGTGACGGATGTTGGCGGCGGCCCCGAGACATTGCCGGGCTATTACGGCATCGGCGAAAGCGCGTGGCAACATTTTTCAAAGGTTTGGGATGTGCCGTACGACTGGCTCGTGTCGCGCTTCAAAGACAAAAAGATGATGGAGAAGCCGGGCTTCACCGTCGCCCGTTGGTACGAAGGGGTCCTGATGGATCCCAAGGAACTCGGCCAGGATGTCAACTTGAAAGCGGTCATGTTCTGGGGCCATTCGACCAATTCGATGTCGCAGATGGACCGCGTCAAGAAGGCACTGGAAAAAGTCGAGCTGATTGTCGACGTCGATCCATTCGTCACCAATACGGCGGTGCTGCCGGACCGCAAGGACGGTATCTATCTCCTGCCAGCGGCCACCAATTACGAGCAGTGGAACACCTCGACCAATACCAACCGCGATCTCCAGTGGCGCGATCGGGTGGTGCCGCCGATTTTCGAGGCGCGCACTGACCTTGCGATTATGATCGATCTTGCCGAGCGGCTTGGTTTCAGGAAGGAGTTTATCCATTACGCCAAAGGTGATTGGAAGGGAGTACCGGCGAGCATAAAGGGTGTCAAAGAACTTCCCGAACAGACGATTGAAGACGTGTTGCGAGAAATCAATTTCGGCTGCTTGTCGATCGGATACAACGGCCAAACTCCCGAGCGCCTGAAGCGCCAAGTTCAGTGGGCGCATGTCTTCGATATCAATACCAAGAAAGCAGTCGGCGGTCCGGTCGATGGCGAGCATTGGGGACTGCCGTGGCCGTGCTGGAGCGACAAACATCCGGGGACTCCGATCCTTTACCGAAACGACATTCCGGTGTCTCAAGGCGGATGCGGCTTCCGCGCGACCTGGGGCCCGAAAGCGCCGGATGGCAGCATCTTGCTCGCCGGCAAAGGGTCGGCACCTCCCGGCGGTCCCAAAGAAGGCTATCCGGCAGAAAAAGACTACGCGCGCGATCTGACTCAGGAGCCGATGAAGAACGCTCTGGCCGAAGGCCGCAGCCCCTACGGTAACGGCCGCGCACGCTTCAACTCCTGGAACATCGCCGATCCGGTGCCGACTCACCGCGAGCCGATTCATAGCCCGCGGCCGGAGTTGATCGTCAAGTGGCCGACTTACGATGACGTTAAGGAGCACTATCGAGTTCCTCAGCTCTACAAGAGCCTGCAGAAACCCGATTGGGTCAAACGATATCCGCTTATCCTCACCACCGGGCGCGTGGTTGAAATGGAGGGAGGCGGCGCCGCCGAGCGAAACTCCTGGTGGCTGGTCGAACTAAACCCGGAGGTTTACGTCGAGATGCATCCGAAGGTCGCGGCTGACAACGGCCTGCGGCATGGTGATTGGTGCTGGATCGAATCGCCGGAGGATTTGGATGGCCGTTCGAGCCGGGTTTGGGTCAAGGTCAAGATCACTAAACGGGTAGGACCCGACACAATATTCATGCCGTATCACTGGGGCGGTATGTTCGAAGGCAAATCGCTGATGAACAAGTTCCCCGAGGGGACGGTACCCTACAGCATCGGCGAATCGGCAAATACGATCACGAACTATGGCTATGATCGAGTGACCCAGATGCAGGAGACCAAGACTGGCCTGTGTCGGATCAGTAAGCCCAAGCAATCCTAGGCCGTAGGAAAGGGAGAGAGACATGGCACAGCTCAGCACCATTCCCCAGAGAGGCGGCGGGCCGCAACCGCAGCAAGCGGCAGCTCGCATGAAGTTCTACGTGGATGCCAAGCGCTGTATCGAATGCGGCGGCTGCGAAGTCGCATGCAAAAACGAAAACAATGTGCCGCCCGGGATCGCGCGAATTCGGGTCGTAACCATCAACGAAGGCGAGCCCGGCGAAACCAACATCGCGGTACCCTGCATGCAGTGCTCGAAGGCGCCGTGCGTTGCCGTCTGCCCCGTGGATGCTCTCTATCATCGGCCCGACGGTATCGTCGCCTTGAACAAAGAGACCTGCATTGGATGCGGCTATTGTCTCTATGCCTGCCCCTTCGGCGCGCCGCAATTTCCCAAGGGCACGGCATTTGGAGCCCGCGGCGTCATGGACAAATGCACCTACTGCGCCGGCGGGCCTGAGGTCGCATTCTCCGAGCGTGAACGGCGTCTTTACGGCTCCAACCGCATCGCCGAAGGGAAACTGCCGATGTGCGCATCGGTTTGTGCCACGAAGGCACTGGTTGCGGGCGATGCCGAAGAAGTGGCCAAAGTCGTGCGACAGCGCGTGGCGGCTCGCGGAGCGGGCGGTGGGGCCTGGGGTTGGGACACGGCGTACGGCAGAGGGTCTTAGGCCAGAATGGAGTGATGGAGTACTGGAGTATTGGATTTGAACGCAACACTCCATTACTCCAACACTCCAGTACTCCAGTCTCTGCTACTCGAATCGACAAACGAAACTAAGCAGATGAGCGTTTTTCAACGACCTGCCTAGAGGGACCCGATGGACACTATCGTCTTTCTCCAAGACAAGTGGAGCCACAATCCTTTAGTACCCCTTTATCTCTTCTTCGGAGGCCTTGCCTCGGGCCTGTTCATCGTGGCGGTGCTCGCGGACTTTGCCGGTATCTGGTCAAGGCGCTCGCTGGCGGCGTCGCGCATCATTGCTTACAGTGTCATTCCGGTTTTGGCTTTGGCCGGGATTTTTCTCACGGCGCACTTGGGTAAGCCCGAGCGCGGCCTCGGCTTCCCATTATTTTTTACCAATTACAATTCGTGGATGACGCGCGGCGGATGGGTTCTCGGCGTCAGCGCGCCGCTCGTGCTTGTTTACGTTGCGCTCTGGTTTTTCCGCGTTTTCCCACTATTGCGCAGGGTCATCGGGGCGATCGGCATTCCGGTGCTCGCCATGTTAGCGCTCTATACCGGCTATCTTCTGGGCGGCGCCTGGTATGTGCCGCTCTGGTCGCGCGAGTACCTTCCGCCGCTCTTCCTCACTTCAGCACTTAACACCGGACTTGCCGCTGCCGGGCTCATGACGCTTTTGGCATGGCCATGGCTTGGTTTCCGTGACCTCGAAGCGCGACCTTTTGTCCGATGGCTCGGGGTGGCGCTCCTTGTACTGGTTGTGTTTGAGGGTTGGGAGCTCTACCGCTTCATGCGCGATCTC
>JAICHC010000524.1 GCA_025922795.1 Candidatus Binatia bacterium
GGAGGGTTACTGGGTCAATATCGGCATGTATACCAATCTCGCGGTTGCAACGGTCGGCGTGGCGATCATCTTTTATTTCTTCTTTGGCATACAATGAAACTGCGCCCGCCGCTCATTGGCTCGCATGGTCACTTGGGAATTCCGAACTGGGCTGCGGCTGAAAAATCGATTAAGGTCGGTGTTTTTCCAGAAGCTGCACGGCTTGTGTAGCGAAAAAGTTTTTCATCTCTTTTGGATCTACCGGAGTTACAAGATTGACCTTCAACCTGGACGGATCATCCGGAATTTTTTCCGATTGCTCAAACGAAATCGCCAGGTAATATTCGTCGAGACCAGGATCTTTTTTCTTGGCCAGTTCAACCAGGGTTTCCAGAGACATCTTGCCACTCTTCACGATGCAGTAAATGTCGATAAAATCTCTCTCTTCGGCGCGACCGTAAAGGGCGAGGAGCTTTCCGGCGGCGATATCCTCGAAGCTATGAATTCTCAGGCCTTCCGTTTCTGCGATCTCGGAAAGCAAAAACGGGCTATCATAGGCGAGCTGAATCTTGAAGTTTTCGTTTTCGTTGCTAGCGACCGCTTCCCAGAAGCTCGAAAAGCTCCTGATTTCCTGAACCTTAATGCCGGAGTTTTCCAGTGCTGATTTGAACTTACGCGCGACGATCGCAATCAAGGGCTCGGCCGACGTGAATAGATCAAAATCCTCGGATCGACGGTGGGCAAGATAAAAGGCCGAAAGCGCGGTGCCTCCCGTGAGATAGAATGCCTTGCTTTCTTCAATATCCGTGAAAGCTTTAAGGACGCTTCTCTGGAATGGTGTTAAAAGTTCGCCGCTTGGCAAAGTAGTCGCTCCAAAGCTTTTTTATAGGTCGTGGCAGATAGAGGTCGGGCAAGATTCTTTCGACTTCGTCAAGATCGAGAGAACGAATGTCCTCCATGCGACCATTCATCAAGACCTGCTTGATCCACCACTTTCTGTTTTCCGGCACGGTGAGATCAAGGTCGTCGGTCTTATCGAACGACCAGACAATATGCCGAGGAATTTTCATGAGATTCAAAGTAGCCAATTCGAGATATTATAGCAATTACATGAAATTACCCGGTCCCAAGTATATGTCAGCCGCAAAGGCTTCGCCTTGACCTAATCAGCCGTGACAAAATCTTAGCCAAAGACACTTGCACCGTTTGGTTCAGATGACGCCTGTCAATCGCGTTCTCGGCACGAACCAGATCACCCCGCAACAGATCTCGTCACATTACCGGCACTTCGGAATCCGCGACGAAAACGCCAACACCCTGACAATCACCTGTATTGGTTTGAGACGGCGCCTCGAGCGCGGGTTGGATAAACGACGGACCGCCCTGGAGCCGGGCATCAGAAAATATTTTCGTCCTATGACGAAAACCTCTTGAAGTGGCTTTATTGTGAAATAAAATCTGTGAAAGCCTGGCATCATCAGATCCAAGGAGAGCGCGGAAATGACAGCGGAATACAGAAGAAAGATCGGCCAGCAAACTTGGCATTTCTGTGCGAATTGCTCTCACTGGCCAAGGGCAGATTACGTCACGCTAAAAGAGCCTCCCCGTACTCATCAAATGTGCAATGAATGCATTTGCAAAAGAGACCGCGGCGAATGCGAATAATTCCCGCGTGAGCTAACCTAATTGCGCGATAACAGAATTCAACGGCACGGGTATCGTCTTGGCCACCGTTCAGCGTGTCGTTCACCGACACCACGACGCGAAAGTGGAACAAGCGCTAGATCGTATTTTATCGCTTTGATCGGTTCTACCGAGGTCGCCGGTCATTGCATCTCGGCACGACGCTTTGCAAGCCGGTAATGAGGTTTATGTCTCAGTCAGTTTGAGATGAGCAGGTGGCAATCCTTCGGCAGATTTTTCATAAGGCCCTTCACCACGTGCCCCCGCAGCATGTGATAAAAAGCCGAACGCCGTGACGCGCCGATGATCACAGTATCGACTTCGAGCGCTTTCGCCGCATTGACAATGGCTTGGGCGGCGTTATGCGAGACTGTCCAGATCGGAATGATTTCCATATGCTTCTCGCGAACCGCTTGCAGCGCGAATTGCAACGTCTTCACTCCCTGCTCATTGGGCCTGTGCGGTGTATTAGCGGCAAAAAGCCCGGGCCACTCTTCGACGTATATGCAGTAAACCGC
Source organism: Candidatus Binatia bacterium (assembly GCA_025922795.1). The sequence continues at coordinate 2,181 of JAICHC010000524.1, forward strand.
CGATTCGCCCTTGCCTTTTGCGCGGGTGATGCCTTCCTGAATCAGCCGCGGGCTTTCGTCCCGTAGCGCGATCAACGTCGACGAAGAGTACAGCGGCTTCACTTCGACGGCTTCCGCGAGTGTCATGAGTCCCTTGAGTTCGTCCTCGACAAGCTCTTCTGACGCCCGATAGGCTCTGGCTTGTAGACGTTGAACCGAGGGAACCTGCGCCAGCAGATCCATGAACCACCCGCGCCGCACGCCCACAGCCATCAGCATACCCACCGCGGTGACAGCCCCGCCAAAATACGTTGCTAACTCTTTTTCAACCAGGTTAACGCCCCACGCCAGCATGAGCATCCCGGTGGTGAGCACTCCGATCCAAAACGCAGGATCGCGCCGCCCGAGATTCCATCGGATCAGGTCGAGACTCATTGACGAGAATACAAATGCGCCGAGCAGACCGAAAGCGTACATCTCTCCGAGCAGCGCCAGTTCTCCGCGAGTTGCCAAGATGACGGCCACGGGAACCACGGTGGCGATCGAAATCGCGACATGCGGGCTATGGAATTTTGCGCTGCGTAGCGAGATCACCCGCGGCATGAAACCGGTGTTCGATAAGGCCAGAAATATATGGTAGGTGCCGATGATCGCGGTATTGGCCGCGAACAGCAGCAGCGTCGAAGCGCTCAACACCACGGCCGCCTTGAGCGCGAACCCGCCGGAGATCATGCCAAGCTCCGATATAAATCGCTCGCTCTCGGTTGCCTTGAGAGCCGTTGGAAGCAGGCTAATTGATAACACCGAAAGCAGCGGCGATGTAATGATCATGGTGATAATGACGGCCAGCATCGCCCGTCTGGCAGTTCGCCGTAAGGGGAAGCGCATAGTCGGGCTCAGCTGACTGATGCTTTCCAATCCGGAGAAGGCGAGCCAGGCAGAACCAAACCCAATCAAGAGACTGTGCACCGACATCGCCTGAGGCGGCGATAAGCTTTGCCATGCGTGGGCCCATTGATCGACTGATAACTGTTTAACTGACAACGCGATCACAACGATATCGACGATCAGTGCCGTGCTTGCCATGGCGAGGGCAACGGTAGCGCTTTCTCGGATGCCGATAACATTGAGAATGGCCAGGGCCAGCAGTCCACAGCAGGCCAAGAGCACAATATGATCATCGAAAAACGGCAAGACACTGGCGACGTAGTGAATAGCAGAAACCGATGAAATGGCGCGGCTGGCGCCTGCTTGAAGAACCCTAACAGGCGCAAGTCCACAAACCCGGTGCCTCCGATGAGCAACGCGAGGCCGACGAAGTGAAACGTTTCGAGCAACGGCCACACCAATCGATACGAGCCGACC
>JAICHC010000525.1 GCA_025922795.1 Candidatus Binatia bacterium
GGCTGACACGCTCGCTTGCGCTCTCGGCGCGCGCGACACGGCAACGGTTATTTCATTAAGAATGCATGCGCTCGCCAAGGGCGGCCGCGCCGATGCGACGCTCATCGGCACGGCCGATAAGGTCCCCGCCGGCCTGGCCGCACTGGTCAACGGCACGATGGTGCGTCATCTCGACGCCAACGATATCTTCGTCTTAAGTCGCGGCGGCGCCTCTGGTCACTTTAGCGACGGGACCGCGGGGTTGCTCGCCCTCGCCGAGCAATATCGGCGTAGCGGAGAGGAGTTGCTGACTTGCCTGGTCGCATCCTACGAGCTGCAGGGAGCGTTTGCGGAGTCGCTTAATTTTTTTCAGCACCGCCTCCATCCGTTGACCAACGTCGCCTGGGTCGTACCGATAGTCGCCGCTCGTTTGCTCGGGGCCAGCACTGTCGAAGCCGTGCACGCGTGCGGTCTCTCGGTTGCAACCGGCACGGTGCTGAATACCTGGATCAGACCGGGGGCCAGCATTCCGCAGATCAAGAGTGTTGCGGTCGGGATGGTTTTGGAACGGTCGCTGCAGGCAGCCGAACTGGCGGCGCGCGGCGTAACCGCGACGGAAGATGCGTTAGAGACAGTTATCGAGGGTTTAGGTTCTCAGCCGGGCTCGCGCTTCGATCCGGCACCTGTGGAAAAACTCGGTCAAGCCTGGTCCATGACGCGAAACATGCTGAAGCGCTATCCGGCGCAGGTCAACACACAGGCAGCCATCGAGGCTATCCTCCGCCTCTATCAACGTGGCATCCGCGCCGAACAAGCGCGCAAACTGATTCTCCAGGGCCATCGAAACGTCGCGGGTGGGGTCCAGGGTTCGGCGCAAGCTTTTGCTCCCGCAAGTCGGGAAGCGGCGGATCACAGTGCGCCCTATGTTATGGCGATGGCGCTCCTGCGCGGCCGGCTGACTCCACTCGAATATGAAGGCGCGCCCTGGGATACAACCGAAGTCAAAAATGTGATGGCGAAGATCGAGCTCGTGATCGACTCTGAGATGGACCGGTCCTTCGACACGGAGGGAAATCTGGGCGTTCGGCTAAAAGCCGAACTGGCTGATGGGCGCAGCGAAGAAATTGTCGTGCGCCAGCCAAAAGGTCATCCGGAGGCGGCTTTGAGCGACCCGGAGCTGCTCGACAAAATGACTTGGCTTCTGCCCAGCTCGCCCGCGCGATTGCTCGAGGCTTGCAATCGCCTTTCCACCATCGAGGACGTCGAGAATCTCGTCGAGCTCTGCCGGGTCGGGCAGCCATGAGTTTTGTGTCGTAGTTCCAAGCTCGCGATTGACTGTCGCGGTCACGCTGTATTAAACGAAGTTCGTTGTCGCGATGCACCGTAACACAATTTTCGAACTGCATCGCTCGTCTAGCAGGTTGCTGAAAAAATTTTGTTTGCGGGCTGCTCAAAAAGATCTCAGAGGCGCGCGAAGAGCGACGGGAGGAGGCGTACTGCGGCGGTACGTTGACGAGCGGCGATTGAGCGCAACCAAGCCTATGAGTCTTTTTCAGCAGTCTGCTAGATCACAGGAGGCGGCAATGGCCCAAATCACCGGAAGTCATCTCATCTGCAAGGCGCTCAAGCTCGAAGGCGTGAAAAATATTTTCGCCTTGGCGGGCGATCATATCCTGCCCGTCTTGGACGTAATGGCAGATCAGGACTTTCGCATCATTGACACCCGACACGAGCAAGCCGCGGTTCACATGGCGGACGCGTGGAGCCGGATCACCGAGCAGCCCGGTGTTTGCATGTACACCACGCCGGGGTTTGCCAACGCAATTCCTGGGCTCACCAACGCGATGCATACCGAAGGCCCGGTCATTTCCATCGCCGGCTGCGCCGACGCGCACGACTTGGGGCGCGGCGCTCAGCAGGAAATCGATCAGGTCGGCATGGCGGGACCCCTGTGCAAAGGCTCGTTCATGGTCCATGACGTGCGAAGAATTCCTGAATTCATCGCGCGCGCCATGCGCCTGGCCTTCAGCGGGCGGCGCGGGCCGGTTCATCTGACCGTTCCCATCGACATCCAGGAGCAAAACGTCGAGGAAGATGATGTCGTGTTTACTGCGCCTGACGGCTATCGTCCGAAAACAGCGGTATTGGGCGACCCCGAAAAGGTGCGGCAAGCTGTCGCGCTCTTGCGCCAGGCGCAGCGACCGCTGGTGATCGCCGGCAGCGCCGCCGGTTACACGCTCTCCGGTGAAGCGATGCAGCGCTTCGCCGAAACGACTCGCCTGCCGATTGTGACGGAAGAACAGTCGCGCGGATTGATTCCCGACGATCACCCTTATGGCTTTGGTTATTTCGAGCGCGGCCTCAATCGCGCCGCGGCAAAAGTGCGCGAGGCCGACGTGGTCGTGCTGCTCGGCCGCAAGCAGGATTTTATCATCGGATTTTGCCGCCCGCCGCACGTCGCGGCTAACGCCAAAATAATTCAAGTCGATCCTTCAGCGCTGGAGATCGGCCGCAATCGCGGTGTCGACGTCGGCATGATCGGCGATATATCGAGCATTCTGGAACAGCTGACCAAGGAGGCGGCCAACTTCCAGTGGAAGGACCTCCCATGGTTGGACGAGCTGCGCGCGGCGCGCTCAGCTCAGGCGGACTGGGCCGAGAACCTGGCCCGGCCGCAGACGCCGATGCATGCGCTGTCCGTCCACAAGACAGTTAAATCGATTCTCCGCCCCGACGACTGCCTAGTCTTTGACGGCGGCGACTTCTGCCACTTCGGCAGGTCCTATCTCCCGGCGTTGAAACCGAAACACTGGTTCAATGTTTCCAGTCTCGGAATGTTGGGATCCTCATTGCCGACGGCACTGGCGGCAAAGATCGCCTATCCTGACTCGCGCGTATTCATGCTCACCGGCGACGGCGCCTTCGGTTTTAACGGCATGGAATTCGACACCGCGGTGCGCCACAAGCTCAATATCGTCGCAGTACTTGGAAACGACTCGGCCTGGGGCATCGACCGGCAAATTCAGCTCGGTCTTTATGGCCGCTCGGTCGCTACGGACTTGTTGCAAACTCGCTACGACCAGTTGGTGCAGGGCCTCGGCGGTTATGGCGAGTTCGTCGAACGCCCGGAGGATCTAAAACCGGCGATTGAGCGCGCCGTGGCATGCGCCAGGCCCGCGCTCCTAAACGTCGCCGTCGAGCGCGCAATCAGTCCGCGCGCCGAAGCTGCGATTGGCCGGCGCAAAGCCGCCGCAGCGAAATAAGACGGCAAGGTAAAATGCAGATTTTCTCAGCCGAGACAGAGGGTGACGAAGCTGCGAAGATTTCACTAAGAAGCGCACGAAGGACCTAGCGCGGCAGAGCCGCAACCAAAATCGCAAGAGACACCTCACCATGAAGGACACGAAGAGCACGAAGTATGAGATTAAAAAGTAATATTCCTGAACCTTCGTGTCCTTCGTGCCTTCGTGGTGGACATCATATTTACTTGTTGTTTCAGCAATTGGGGTCAGCATAAAATTTGCGCAAACC
>JAICHC010000526.1 GCA_025922795.1 Candidatus Binatia bacterium
CCATGCCCTGGCCATGGGTGCCCAGCGGGAAGAAACCATGCACGCCGGCATCCATGTAAAAATCAATGATCGCGTCAATCCCGACATGATCGATCGCGCCGTCTTGCTTAAACGCGATCGGCATGGGCGTCAAAATACCTTCGATTTTCTTATCGCTGGGCATAAGCTCTCCTTTCGGCTTTGCGAAACCGCTCGATTGCTCGTATCCATATCGCAACCGATTTTATAATTCCACCCTATATCCCGTACACGAAAAAGATGTTAACTCTCACAAAAATACCTGGAGGTTCTAATGGCGGAAAAAAATCCGGTGATTCTGATGACGACCAATAAAGGCAATATTCGAATCGAGCTCGACGCGGAGAAGGCCCCGATCACAACGAAGAACTTTGTCGATTATGTGAGCGAGGGGCACTACGACGGGCTGATTTTTCACCGGGTCATTCCGGGCTTCATGATTCAGGGCGGCGGCATGGACGCGCAGATGAAAGAAAAGCGGTCCAAGTCCCCGATCAAGAACGAAGCCGTAAACGGCCTAAAAAATAATATCGGAACAATCGCGATGGCGCGCACCAACGTGGTCGACAGCGCCACGTCGCAGTTTTTTATCAACGTGAAGAATAATGAGTTCCTCAACCATCGGAGCTCAACTCCGGCGGAGTACGGCTATGCGGTATTCGGCCAGGTGATCGAAGGCATGGATGTAGTGCAAAGCATCGAAAAGGTCCAAACCGGCAACCGTGGGCAACATCAAAACGTGCCGGTGGAGCCGGTAGTGATCAATTCTGTGAAGCTCGAGTCGCGAGAGTAGCTTCGAGTTTCCTGGTTCTGAGTTTCTTGTTGATGAGGGACCAGAAAACAGAAACTAGAAGCTTGGGGATCTCACGACGTCCAGACTTTTCTCGGGTCGTATTTTCGGACCGCGGCTAATTCCACATCGGTCGGCGGCAGAGTCTCGTTGACATTTTCTGCGACTTTCAGCGGCCAGCCGGTCTCGTTCTTGATTTGTTGGATCGAGACGCCGGGGTGGTAGGAGCTAAGCAGCATTTCCTGCTGTTCGACGTCGAACGAAAAGATCCCCAGGCTGGTGATGACCCGGCTCGGGCCGCCGCCTGACAAGCCGTTACGAGCACGCCAGTTGCCGCCGCTGCCAAATCCCGGTGATGTGATGTATTGAACTTTGCGAGTAAAGCGTCGCTTCTCATGGTTCATAATGATGATGCAGCGCCGGGCCATCGTCGCGATGTCCGCTGCGCCGCCACTTCCCGGCAGGCGTGTGCGCTTGCCATTTTCTTCGACCCAGTGAGTGTTTAAGTTGCCAAAACGATCGACCTCGGCGCCGCCGATAAAGCCGAGCTCGATCCGTCCCGTTTGCAAGAGGCACATCACGTCGCTGAGACTGCCGCAACAGAGTGCCCGAGCAACGTTGGGGGGATCGCTCATCGTAAAAATCGACTCGAGCGCCGGCCAATCGCGAATCACGCCGTTTTCAAAGACACCGACAGCGTTCGGTGCATGGGTTTCTTTGGCCACTGCAAAGCCAAGCAATGGTAGGCGCATGCCGACGAAGACTTTGTCGCCGTCGCGGATTTCGCGCGCGGCGGCGGCGACCATCAGCTCGCGTGGGGTGTAGTGCATGGGATAGAATTTATAGTTTATGGTTCCGAGTTGCCGAGAAAAACAGAAACCAGGGACCAGAAAACTATGCGTTATTGAACGCGTCGATGCCCGCCTGGCCGATCTGGCGATCGACAGCGGAAGGGGCCCCACTGACACCGACTGCGCCGATGCAGTGCCCCTTGACCGTAATCGGCAGGCCGCCTTCAATACTGATGAACCAGCCTGGTCCGACCGCGAGCGTCTGGGCGAGCACCTGATGATCGGGGATCTCGCTGCCGTCCCTGCCTTTCTTGCCGGTTGCGGCCGTGGTCAGCGCGGCGGAACGCGCCTTCGCCTGGGAGATGAGCGTGTTGTGAGTACGGCCGTTTGTCATCCGTTTGAACGCCATCAAATGCCCGCCGGCATCAACGACACAGATACTCACGATTTGATTTAACTCTTTGGCCTTCTCGATCGCGGCGTTGACGACAATGTCGCAGCCTTCCTGGCTAAGTTTCATCGTCTGCACGGTCTTCATATTTAATTCCTCCCGCTAGTAACCGAAATTGACGTCGGGGGCGAACCAGCGCTCTCGTGGTTTCAGTCCGTCGACCCGCGCTGCGCTTAGATGATCCAAGAATTCACGGTGATCGTTGACGCCGAGAACCCATTTCTCTAGCCACTGGCTAAAGCCTTCGCGCGTGCGGGTCGCGCGATGATACTCGAAATAGAAGTCATCATCGCGACGGGCATAGCCTTGCGTCGGCGACGGAAACGCACCGAAAGGTTGATGGACGACGCTCGACACGACGAAGCCGGGAATCACCGTACGATTGGGATCGCTCAGAATGATGTCGTGATCGACGATCTCCTCGCAGGTCAGGATCACTTTCTTTGCCGCCATCGCGGCTTCACGCATAACGCCCAAATTGCCCCAGGCGTGAACATTGCCTTGTCGATCCACCCGCTGCACATGAAGGATCGCAACATCGGGGCGAATCGCGCGCACCGCAATCAACTGCTCGCCGGTAAATGGGCAGCGCATAGCTTGAAACTGTTCTCCCGTGGCCAAGTCGCTCCCCATGATGGTTCGGGTCGGGAGAAATGGCACCCCCATGGCCGCGGCCTGGAGGCCGAGGCCGATGGTCAAGTTGGAATGCTCTTCGATTTCGATCGGGTGGGGAATACCCGCTTCCGCCGCGCGCCGGTAATTGTGACCCAGTCCTGCGGCGACATTGCCGACCCAGGAAGCGACGATTTTTCGCACACAGCCGGCGCCGATGAGTTGATCGAATTGCATATCGGATATCGGCCCGATCAAGGTTAAATTCTTGTTATGCTGCCGAATGATTTCGTGACTGGCGGCGAAAGGGATGAGCGATTCGAGCGCGCAGCCCATCGCGACGGACATGCCGTCTTTGACGTCGAGCGCGATGGCCTCGCGAAGGGAGCGCAACTTGTCCATAGCGTTGTCTACCCAGTACGTTACAGGACTTCAAGTGGAAAATTGGCGAAACGCGATGGTGAACTGTCAGATGGGGTAGTGACCAGGCCGTTTTACGAGGACTGACCGAGTAAGATGGTCGACTTAGCAGGTCAACATCAGTGTTCCAGGGGGGCAACTCGGCGCATGCGAAGTTGAACGGCCGCCGGCGATGATGAAGGGGAGGTTCACCGACGGCGGCCGTTAGGCGAGCCAGCCCTGTGACTTAAAAGGCGAGTCTCGCGAAGACAAGAGAAGGAACGTTACTTTTTCATTTGGTCCATCTTATCCGTTTTCATTTTGTCGGCACTCTTCTTTGACTTGCTCTTCATGTCCTTCGTGTCATCCTTCATCTTGTCTTGCTCTTTCATCATGCCACTCTTCTCGTCCTTCATCATTTTGGTTTTGTCATCTTTCATCATGCCG
>JAICHC010000527.1 GCA_025922795.1 Candidatus Binatia bacterium
AGAATATCGCCCTTCTTAATCTCGGCCATTTCGAGCATCCGTTGCACGATATGATCCGGCGAAGGCACGAAAGGGATCGTCTCCTGTGCGAGCGCCGCGCCCCCGCCGCTCACGAGCAGTGTGAATACGACGAAGGCCCTAGTCAAACTCGTTAACATATTTTCCTCCGCTATCGGTGTAAAATTAATTTCAGCGACCGGATTGTATGCCTCTCGCGCTGGCCGTTGTCAATGGCAGAGCGGCATTTCTGAATGCCATATAAACAAGCTCGCCCGGCCTGTGCAAACGCCGCCGGGTATGCTAGTAGCAGCCGAGAAGCACTGAAAGGACTTATCCGATGGCCAAGATACTACGCCTCCTGTTCTGCTTCGGTTTGCTGTTGAGCTTCGTTGTGCTCGTCGGCCAGAGCTACGCGGCCGGGCCGCTGCTGATTGCCTATGGCGGACACAATGAAACAATGGTTCCGCTTTGGGTCGGGATCGAGAAAGGAATTTTCCGCAAGTACGGCGTCGATCCGCGCGTGCTCCAGACGCGCAGCGGGCCGATCATGATGTCCACCCTGGCCTCGGGCGGCGTGCCGCTGGTCTGGGCAGCACCGAGCAGCGCGCTCAATTCGTCGGTCAGCGGCTTTAAGCTCACCTGCTTCGCCGCCGGCAATAATCGCATTCCGCGCGAGCTCATCGTGCGCAAAGGCATCGACTCACTGGAGGATCTGCGCGGCAAGAGTTTCGGCGTGCAAAGCATCGGCGGCGGCTTTTGGCTGTCGACAATGGGCGCTTTGCAGGCACTCGGTATCGATCCCGACCAATACAAGCTTAACATGCGCGTGCTTGGCGATACCGGTACGGTGACCCAGGCGCTCGTCACCGGCAATGTCGATGCCATGGTGGTGCCCTACAGTTACGCCGATATCGCCAAACGTGCCGGCGCGCGTTCGTTGGCCGATGTGGGCACGGTGAATATGATCTTCCAATTGACGGTCATGTGCGCGCCCAAGGATTCGCCGGCGGTCAATCATGAAACCATGGTCAATTTGACCAAAGGCATAGTCGATTCCCTGGCGTTTATCCTAGATCCGGCGAACAAGCGCGACGTCTCGGAAGCGCTCAAAAAACATCTTCGGCTGAGCAGGGATGAAGACATCGAGGCGTCTTATAAGGTTGCCCGCCTGCAGATGCCCAATCTCGATGTAGCGCCCAACCTCGAGGCATGGAAATCTTTCAGACGGCTGCTCTCCCGTGTCAATCCTAAAGTTCAGCAAGCCGACCTTGAGCAAATTATTACGAGCCGCGTCGTACAAGATCTCGAAGCCAACGGTTTTCTCCCGGAGATGCGCAAGAGACTACCGCGTTAGAGCAGCAGAGCGCCAATTAAATCGAAGCAGGCATGTTACCACGAAGCTCGCGAAGAGCGCGAAGTTGTAGGGGCGACCCGCCGGTCGCCCTACGTCCGAATTCTTCGTGTACGCTGGGTACTTCGTGGTAAGCGGTTAATACAGAAAAGGAGAAATTATGCGTGGCGGACAAGCGATGCTCAAAGTGATGCAACGAAGCGGGATCGATTTTATTCTTTCTTCGCCCGGCTCGGAGTGGCCGCCGGTCTGGGAAGCCCTGGCGGAGCAGACGGCGCAGGGAATCAAGAAGCCAGGTTATGTGAATTGCCGCCATGAGGCTGTCGCCGTCGCGATGGCGGCGGGCTACACCAAGGTCACCGGCCGGCCGCAGGTGGTCATGCTCCACGCCACCGCCGGCCCGCTCAACGCTGCCATGACTTTGCGAGCCGCGCTCCAAGAGCGCACGCCGATGGTGATCATCAGCGGTGAAATTGCCGCCTACGGCGAGAACACCAGAGTCGCCGACCCGGGCGGCCAATGGCTGCACGATCTCACCGATTTGGGCGGCTCACCCGATCTTCTGCGCGGTTGTGTCAAGTGGGCCGACCGCGTCATGTCCGCCGAGCTGCTCGCGCCGACCCTCGAGCGTGCCGTGCAGATTGCCTTAGAACCGCCGGCCGGCCCGGTGCTGATCGGGATTCCGTTCGAGTGCATGATGGAAGAAGTGAGTTTCTCCGACCACGGCCGTGCCAACGAAGTCGTTCGTCCGGACGCGGTCGATGACGCCGCCCTCGATAAGGCGTTGGACTGGATCACCAACGCGAACAATCCCGTCGCCGTCACCGAGCACGCCGGCGGCGATCCGCGCGCCGTAGAGCGTTTGGTGGAATTGTGCGAGCTGTTCTCGATTCCGGTGATGGAAACTTACCGCCCGGCATTTGTGAATTTTCCGCGCAGCCATGCGCTTTATCAGCATCATGATGCAAAACTCGTCGATACGGCGGATTTGGTGGTGATGGTCGACGCGATCACGCCGTGGTATCCGGCGAGCAAAGGACCGAAGAACGCCAAGGTCATTTCGATCGCCGAGGAGTTTCCCAACTCGCGGCTGCCTTACTGGGGCTACAACGTCGATCTGGCGCTCGTCGCGCCGCCGGCAGCGACTCTGGAAAAGCTCGTGCAAAAAGCGCGAGCGTCCGAACAAGTCGCGGCCAATCACGCGCAGTATGAACAGCGTCTGGCGCGAGCGCGCGAACGGCACGACGGCTATTTCGGCAAGCTCAAAGACGACGCGCGCAAGCATGCCGATGATATGCCGATCGACCCGCGCTGGCTCTGTCATGTCTTGAGCGAGGCACTCCCGGCCAACGCGGTGATCTCTGAAGAGACCACGGTCTATCGCAGCTTGATCCAGGAAGCGATACCGCGCGATCAGGCGCAGTCCTACTTTGCGCGCATCACCGGCGGCCTCGGCGTCGGCTTGAGCTACGCGCTCGGCGTCAAACTCGCCATGCCCGACCGACCGGTTTTTGCGCTCATTGGCGACGGGGCGTTTCACTACAATGCCGTGCCCTCTTGCCTGGGCGTCGCCGAAGAATACGGCTTGCCGATCCATATCGTCGTGTTCAACAACGGCCGCTATCTTTCAATGGAGACGAGCCTGATTAAATATTTTCCCGACGGGGCGGCGAAAAGAACCGGCGTCCATTACGGCGCCGAAATCGGCCCGAGGCCCGATTACCAGTATTACGGCAAGGCGCACGGCGGCTACGGTTACAGAGTCACCCAGCCCGGCGAGATCAAGGCCGCAGTCGAACACGCGCTCAAGCATGAGGCCGAGCGAAAACTGACCGTGATCGATGTCGTGCTCAGCGATTTCAACCCCCGCTAGTGCGCGAACACAGAGCAAACCGTCATTTTCAACGCGCGCCGATATGCTCGCGCAAGATGCGCCGTACTTCTTCGACGGTTTCGGGATGACCCTGAGTGGAATGGCCCGAGCGCACCACAAGCTCCGAGGCCACCCCGTCAATGTGCGCGCTCTCGTAGGCCACGACACCGTCGGTCTTGCCCGTGACCGGGCCGTCGCCGAGCACGGCGATGATCGAGTGGGCGGTGATGGCCGGGTCGATCGGTAGCTCATTGAGCGCTTTGAGAAACGGATG